>DATNPC010000865.1:0-7852 GCA_036703375.1 Allocoleopsis sp. | reverse complement strand
TGACCAGTGACCAGTGACCAGTGACCAGTGACCAGTGACCAGTGACCAGTGACCAGTGACCAGTGACCAGTGACCAGTGACCAGTGACCAGTGACCAGTGACCAGTGACCAGTGACCAGTGGGTCGCTGGTTACTCAACGGCAGGAGTTGTTAGTCCGCCATCTCTAAAAGCGATAAAGTTTCAGGTGGGATAAGTACTCGGACGCATTAATTACACACAATTTGCTCTTCGGGAAATAATTCAGGCGTTCTACTTAGCTGCGGCGGAGATAGCAAAGAGCGATCGCGTTTGAGCGAGCCCGAAGATAGACACTTTTCTGGTAGGACGGGAGTAATTGCTCTTTCCACAGCGTCGTTATGTTTACCGGATAGATCGGTTTTTAGCTATCCGGACGGATTGAGCTGTAGGCAGTAGATATTAAGTGTTCTGCTTAAAGCAAGATTACCCCATCTTATCTGCGTAAACTCATTTTCTAACGATGGCGCGGCAATTGCAAGTCCTATTTCTGCTCTAGAGGTCTTCTCTTTCAGAGTCTCTATTGCTGGCCAACAAAGGTACGAGATCGAAATTAAGTTGATGTAAATGTTTTGGACGGGAAGGAGGAATTCAATCAAGCACTTCGTCTGCTAGTTTGGATGCGAGCGACACCAGGTTAATCTTCCATAGAATTATGTTAAAAAAAAACAAGAATCTAGCTAAATTAGCCCTGATTTTCTCAGTTAGTCTTTTAATTATTTTTCTGCTTAATCCAATTCAGTATTTTATTTGTACCGTATCGCATCTTAGTGCAGACCGAGCCTTAGCCTCAACTCAATATAATTATGGAGAAGCTTTACAGAAAGCGATTTATTTTTATGATGCTCAACGCTCGGGGAAGCTTCCGGAAAATAACCGAGTTGAATGGCGCGGTGATTCGGGATTAAAAGATGGTTCAGACCAAAAAATTGACTTAACAGGCGGCTGGTATGATGCTGGCGATCATATGAAATTTGGTCTGCCGATGGCAGCTTCAACGACTCTCCTGTCCTGGGGTGTCATTGAATACGAAGATGCCTATAAAAAAAGCGGTCAGTATAACTATATGCTGGATAATCTCCGCTGGGTCAATGATTACTTTATCAAAGCTCATCCCTCTCCCAATGTTTTTTGGGGCCAAGTTGGAAAAGGGGGAGTCGATCATGCTTGGTGGGGGCCTGCTGAAGTGATGCCCATGGAGCGTCCCGCTTACAAAATCGATGAAACCTGTCCGGGTTCAGATTTAGCGGGAGAAACCGCAGCGGCAATGGCGGCTTCTTCAATCGTCTTTAAAAAAGTCGATTCCAGTTATTCCGCTACACTCCTCAGGCATGCCAAAGAACTCTATGACTTTGCCGATAAATACCGAGGAAATTATTCAGATTGTATTACCGATGCTAAGGAGTTCTATAAATCTCAAAGCGGATATAACGACGAACTGGTTTGGGGTGCTGCATGGCTTTACCGAGCGACAAATGACCCAAACTATCTAGCAAAAGCTGAGCAATACTATGACAATTTAGCCGATCGACCTGATGCTATAAAATCCTATAACTGGACTCAGACTTGGGATGATAAGTCTTACGGAACCTATGTGCTTTTAACCGAGTTAACCGGTAAAGAGAAATATATTCAGGACACCGAACGCTGGTTGCATTATTGGTGCGATCGCTGTAACCGAAAGGGCGTACACTATACGCCTGGGGGTTTAGCATGGCTCAATGAATGGGGTTCGCTGAGATATGTAGCGAAGACAGCCTTTTTAGCCTTTATCTACGGGGATGTCGTTAAAGACGCGAAAAAACAAGAACGATATCATACCTTTGCCGAACGACAAATTAAATACATGCTGGGGTCAAACCCCAAAAAAAGAAGCTATGTAGTAGGTTTTGGAGAGAATCCGCCGACTGAACCGCACCACCGAACAGCGCATGGTTCTTGGGCAAATAGTCAGAAGATACCGGAAAAAACGAGACATACTCTGTACGGAGCGCTCGTTGGCGGACCCGATAAAAAAGATAATTACATCGACGATCGCTCTAAATTTATGATGACGGAAGTCGCTCTAGACTACAATGCTGGCTTTACTGGAGCGATCGCGAAAATGTACAGTAAATATGGCGGAGCACCTTTACCGGATTTCCCTCCCAAAGAAGTGAGGGATGATGAGTTTTTTGTGGGGGGTCAAGCAACCGCGATCGCAGATAAATCGACAGAGGTTAGTGCGACTATCTACAACCAATCAGCATGGCCAGCTCGAATCCTGCCAAAATTATCATTTAGGTATTTTATCGATCTGAGCGAAGGCGGAACTCCCCAAGAGGTAGAGGTGAAGCTGGACAATACCAACGGCGCTTCTATTTCAACTCTCAAACCTTGGAATGCCTCGAAAAAGATTTACTACGTTCAGGTAGACTTGGATGGTTCGCAAATCTATCCTGGGGGAGAACAGTATTACAAAAAAGATGTTAAGTTTCGCTTGACGAATCCCAAATCTGCTTGGCATCCTGACAATGATTGGTCATACCAAGATATTAAAGACCAAACTAATCCGGTAAAAAGTGAGAAAATTCCGGTTTATGATAACGGGAAATTAATTTTCGGTACGGAACCAGGGAAGTTAGCACAGTAAGGCTTGGGGCTTTCAATTCAGCAACCTTCTGGAAGCCATGAGCATTGGTAAAGTACTACTGTTTCCCTGCAATTTGTACGATAGGCTGATTAGCAAAATTGTTCAGGTTGACGGTCTGCATCAAACTGGCCCAATCTTGTGCTAAAGATTGGTCATTGGGATTGCTATAGAGCAGTTCCGCTAATGTTGACAGCATGTCCTGCCAAATTCCTGCTTCGGCATAGATAGAAAGCTGTTCGCGGGGAGTTGCCCGCTCGATTCGACTAGCTAGAGTCGGGTCTATAGAAATTCGCTCAATCCAACTACTAGTAGAAAGGCGATCTGTAGAGTCGTTAGGGTCACAGAATACTGAGAATTGCCACTGATATTTTTGACCGACTTCAAGAGGGGGAGCAGTATTAGGAATTCGTATTCCGACAATTCCCGGTTTACCTGTTAGTTGAAACGTAGTGTCATAAATCTCTCGATCGCCCGCTTCATTCTGTACGAGCAATTCGGCTTTGGTGGCAGATACTTCAGCCGGAATATTGACAAAAAGCGTGGGGTGAGATGATATTGTGGAGTCAACGGCTACACTCTCTACATCTTGCCTTGGAGCGTGCTCCTCCGGTTGGGTAGGTGGCGAGACAACGGTAATATCTGTAGAAGAGCAAGACCCTCGGGTGAAACCACCCACTCGATACACAGAAGGTCGGACGTTTAGCTTAAATCCTAATCGACCTGCGAGCAGAATTTGTTGAGGGCTGGGGGAGGGCCGGTTAACTGAGGTTAATTGAATGCTAGCAGTTGCTGGTAGTTGGCTAGTACCCAAGAACCCTGTGGCTAAGACTGCCGCCACTGTTATCCGATACGAAGAAGTCAAAGGGTTCATAAATCATTCTCCTAACAATTAGCGATCGCTTGGGCTTGGGACTAGCGCCTAAAACTCAATACGATTATTGACCAGCAATTTGCACAATCGGCTGGTTAGCAAAGTTATTTAGATTGACGGTTTGCATCAGACTTGCCCAGTCTTGGGCTAAAGCTGAATCGTTGGGATTGGTGTAGCGTAGTTCTGCTAAGGTTGCCAGAGTATCCTGCCAGATGCCTGCTTTAGCAAACAGATCGAGCTTTTCGCGAAGGGTTGCTTTCTCAATCTGAGTGGCAAGGCTACTATCGAGTGGAACTCGCTCAATCCAACCACTCGCATAAAGACGATTCTCAGAATTGCCGGGTTCGCAAGCCACTGAAACTTGCCACAGGTACTTTTGACCTACCGCTAGCGGTGAGGCTGTATTAGCGACACGAATTCCCACAATTCCAGGTTTGCCCGTGAGATTAAACTTCGTTGAGTACAGCTCCTGATTACCTGCTTCATCTTGTACGGAAAACTCGGCGGTTTTGCCAGAAAGCTCAGCGGGAATATTGACAAAAAGCATTGGATGTGAAGAAGTTGTCGAGTCAACGGCTACGTCATTTCCGGGAGAGCGCTCTTCCTGCCGAGTAGGTGGCGATACGGCAGTAATATCGACAGCTGGGCATGACCCTCTGGAGAAACCGCCAATTCGATAGCGAGAAGATCGTACATTGAGCTTAAATCCTAGTCCCCCGGCGACCAGGATGGATTGAGGGTTAGGAGAAGAATGTTGAACTGAGGTCAATCTAGAGCTAGCCGTCACGGGCAGTCCGCTAGTTCCTAAGAACCCTGTAGCTAAAAGAGCTGCGAAGGTGAGCCGATACGAGGAAGTCAAAGGGTTCATAAATCATTCTCCTAACAATTAGCGATCGCTTGAGCTTGGGGGATGTGGCAGTTGATTGATGGTCTAAATGGATCTCACTCGATTTCAGATCGATTACGCGATTTCTTCATAAAATTTAACGGCATTAGGATTTAACAGTAGGTGAGCATCGAGACGGGTAGCCAAACAATCAGCAAACGGTACAATCTCAAACTGGATACGGACTATTGTCCAGCGATTTGTACGATTGGCTTGTTAGCAAAGTCGTTCAAGTTGACGGATTGCATGAGATTTGCCCAGTCTTGGGCTAAGAATTGGTCGTTGGGATTGTGATAGAGCAGTTCGGCTAAGGTTGACACCGTATCTTGCCAGATTCCCGCTTCCGCATAGAGCACAGGTTTTTCGCGAGCCGTTGCGCGATCGAGCTGACTGGCTAAGGTACGATCTAGGGGAACTCGCTCAATCCAACTACCAGCATTGATGCGATCGTTAGGATTGCTACAGTTAACCGCAACTTGCCACAGGTACTTTTGACCTACTGTCAGCGGGGGAGCAGTATTGGGAATTCGTATTCCCACAATTCCTGGTTTACCCGTTAAGTTAAACGTGGTGGAGTAAAGCTGCTGGTCACCCGCTTCGTTCTGTAAAGTCAACTCAGCTGTTTTGCCAGAAAGTTCAGCGGGAATGTTGACAAAAAGCGTGGGATGAGGTGAGGCTGTGGAGTCAACGGCTACGTTGTCCTTCTGCCCTAGGGGTCGCTCCTCGGGTCGGGTGGGTGGCGCTACAACTGTAATATCTACAGGTGGGCAAGAGCTTCTGGTGAAACCACCATAATTAAACCGAGAAGGTCGAATATTATTCAGCTTAAATCCTAAACGACCCGCGATAAGGGTTGTTTGAGGGTTTGCTAAGGGGTGTGGAACTGGGGTCAATCTGGAGCTGGCAGTTGCTGGGAGTTCGCTTGCGCCCAAGACCCCTGCGGCTAAGACTGCCGCAACTGTTATTGGATACGAAGTAGAAGGTTTCATAATTATTCTCCTACATAAAATTGGCGATCGCTTGGGCTAGGGGTATCTGAAGAGATCTCACTTGATTTGAGCTAAATTACGCAATTTCTCCATAAGATTTAACCTCACTGAGCTTTAGCAGTTGGTGATAACCAAGACTGATAACAAAGGACTGGGAATTGCGCCAGTTGGCGCAGATTGGCGGCAGAATTAAACGGAGTGATACGCATCTGGGTTGCAGCTTCTGGGTTGAGGGACACCCAGTTGGCTTTCGAGTCAAGGCTGACCCAGTGAACTTGTTCGGCGTCTGGTCCTAGGGGGTCAGTGGGATTAAGAGGTAATCCGCCACGACCTGTAATAGTAAATTGGCTCTGTTCGCCGTCAGCGCTGTTTCTAGCCGAACACTGTCCGCCGACTAACCCGGAAACATCAACAAAGTTGAGGGGTAAGGCGGCTAAACCTCGGCTGGGGTCAATGCCTAAGGTGGTGAGTTGTACAGTTCCAGAGGCTCCAGCTTGGGAACTGGCAGTAATGTCATTGAAGGGGGTTCGCAGGGGACGGAACTGAATGCCAAAGATGCCCAGAGCGCTGATATTGATTTTTCCGCCATTACCGAGAACGGCATTAGCAATGATATCGCTGCCTTGAGGGCCTGTGGGGAAAGAGGCCAAAATGTATTGAGCGCTAATGTTGATGTTGCCACCTGTTGCTTTATCTAGGGCTTCCGCAGAGATGAGGCTTTCGTTATCCAGACGTAAGAAGCCAGTGACGTTGAGGTTGATGTTTGCCCCACCTTCTCCTTGACCGGCTTGAGCCGTTAGGCTACCTCGATTGAGTTCGATAGAGTCCGCGTTGACGTTAAGATTGCCTGCAATTCCTGATGGGCTGCTCACAGATGCTTCTGAGCCATTTTGAACTCGGAAGTCTCCCGTGTTAATAGTTAAGTTCCCCGCTCGACCACCATCAGTGGCTTCTACAGAGAGGCGGCTTTGGTCACTTAATAAGACTGATTTAGCCGCATTGACTGTAACATCTCCGGCTATGCCACTGCCGGTAGACGCTGAGATCAAACCGTTGTGCATCTCTAACGTGTTCAAGCCGTCGAGCCTGATGTCTCCCCCTCGTCCAGAAACAGTAGATGCCGCAATTTTTGCTCCCCCTTGCAGAGTTAAGCGCGGGGTGGTAATGGTTAAATTGCCTGATGAACCTCCGCCGGAGGCAGCTACGGATAAGCCCCCTTGACCGCTTATGTTCACTGCCTGTGAGGCATTAACGCTCAATCGACCGGCTTGACCGTTGAGAGTGGAAGCTGAGATGTCTGCGTTGCGGATGTCTAAGGTGTTCAAGCCTTGCAGCGTAATATCTCCCCCGATTCCTGAGTTAGTTGAGCCGGAAATATCGGCTCCATCTTCAACCGTTAAGTGCGGGGTGGTAATGGTTAAATTGCCCGATGAACCCGTGCCCGATGCAGCAACGGATAAGCGACCTTGACCGCTTAAGTTGATTGCCTGCGAGGCATTAACGCTCAAGCGACCGGCTTGACCATCAACGGTGGAAGCCGAGATTTGACCACCACTATTGACTTTCAGACTATCTAAGTTTCGTAGAGTAATGTCTCTACTAGTCCCTGAGATGTTAGAAGCGGATACCTCAGCTCCCTGTGCTATTGTCACCTGCCGTGCATTGATATCTACACTACCAGCGTTGCCACCTGCCTTAGTTGCCCGAGCCGACAAACGGCTATTCGCACCTGAAATCTGGATCGAACCAGCTGCTGCTTGACCAGGATTGATGTTCAAGCTGCCAGCAGTTCCTGTCTCTGTGGATGCGCTAATCTGACCGCCACTACTCACTTGCAAACTATCCAAGTTTCGTAGGGTGATGTCTCTATTAGTAGTGGTATCTCTACTAGAAATGTTAGAAGCGGACACCTCAGCTCCCTGCGCGACTGTTACTTGTCGTGCATTAATATCGACGCTGCCAGCATTGCCCTCTGCCTTGGTTGCTTGAGTTGACAAACGGCTATTTGCGCCTGAAATTTGGATCGAGCCAGCCGCTGTTTGACCAGGATTGATGTTCAAGCTCCCTGCCGTTCCTGTCTCTGTGGACGCGCTAATCTGACTGCCACCACTCACTTGCAACCGATCTAAACCTTGTAGAGTGATTCCTTCACTAGCACTGGAAACGTTAGAAGCAGATACCCGACCATTATCCTGAACTGTTAAAACAGGAGCGTTAATTGTCAATGCCCCAGCCGCTCCGCTTCCAGTTGCTTGGGCGAACAATCCACTATTTGGACTTTGATTGGGATTAAAGCTTCGATTTGGATTTAAGTTAGGATCGTCAATCGAAACTTGGAGAGCGTAAGTCTGACCATTATCAGGCGGTGTATCTCCAGTGATAACTCCACTGCTGGCAGAGGAAGGAAATCTTCCTACCCCAATCGTGTAGGTACCAGTTGATGTAAAAGTGTGTTCTA
>DATNPC010000864.1:0-7467 GCA_036703375.1 Allocoleopsis sp. | reverse complement strand
CAAAATGATTAGCGTACTGTCAATCCCCTCGTGCAGGTTAAACGCCACTTTAGTCGAGGTTTCGGCTCGCGAGAACGTTCGCAGGGAAGTACTGAGTTGGCGGATACGGTCTGTCCCTACAATCAGAGAGGACACTAACTTGGGTAAGTCTTCGATCAGAAAGGGCAAATTGATGTCCTGAATTTCCTGCGCGATCGCAGGCGCAGGCTGGGGATAATATGTTTCGTAGAGCTTGAGAAGATTAATTAAATCCTGAATACAAGTTCCTGCATAGTCGAGATTGCCAGCAATAAAGCTAACAGGATTGTTAATCTCGTGAGCCACTCCCGCCACGAGTTGACCGATACTCACCATTTTTTCACTCTGCACGAGTTGGAGTTGCATTTGCTGGAGCTTGTCTAAGCACAACTCCAGTTGCATCGCCCGCTCTCGCTCCCTCATTTCTGATGCTTGCAATTCCAAACACAGACGGGCGTTTTCCAGGAAGATTGCCGCTTGGGTACAGTGGGTTTTAATCCGCGCCAAAAGTTCATCTTTGGCAATGGGTTTAGTTAGATAATCATTAGCGCCTGCCTCCAAACCAACAACTAAATCCGAGACTTGATTTCTCGCGGTTAGCAAGACAATGGGTAACTCATTGGCCTGCCAAGTTTCGCGAATTTTTTGAGTGACTTCATACCCTGTCATCCGGGGCATCATCACATCCAGCAAAATTAGGTCAGGATTAAGGCCTTCTGCTAAGAGTGCCAGGGCTTCAAGACCAGAGGATGCCTCAGTCACTTCATAATGATGCAAAGACAGATGATTGACCAAAACCTGACGATTGACCGGTTCATCATCCACGATCAGGATTCTATAAGGCTGCCCTCTGTGATTGACCAATTGCGCTTGCCCATCTCCCAGAACAACCTCTTCCCGACTAACCATCTGTTCCTCTTCATTCATCCAATGTCCCTGGTTGTCTCCAGAGAACACAGGACTGAGAACTGGGGACGAAGGATGCTGAATGCTCAAACTGGATACCTGAGTACCGACACCAGAGAACTCTGGCATCTGACTCACTGGCAGGGTGAAGCTAAATCGCGAACCTTTCTCAGGGGTAGATTCAACCCAAATTTTCCCACCGTGCAACTCTACCAGTTTTTTCGCGATCGCTAATCCTAAGCCAGTTCCCCCGTAGCTTCGCGCTGTAGAGCCATCAGCCTGTTCAAAGGACTCAAAGATGTGGTCTAGCTTATGCTTGGGGATACCAATCCCCGTATCAGAGACTGTAATTTGGATAGTAGATTTGAGATTTTGAATCGCGATTTGCGCCGCTACACTAGAAGCTGATAAGTCGTTTCCGTTTCCCCATTCCCCACTTTGTCTATCGTGCTGACTACACAGTAGCTGGGCGGATACCTGTACGCTACCGCTGTCGGTAAATTTAATCGCATTACCGATCAGATTTTGGAAGATTTGCTGTAACCGATTTTCATCGGCGCTCACTAGGGGTAAATCTGAGGGAATCGCATTAATCAGCTGCAAATTCTTTTGACCGACTAGGGGCTTGCTCAGCGTTAGGACAACTTCTGCAATTTCTCGCAGTGCCACGGGCTTGAGTTGCAGTTCGAGCGTGTGATGTCTGAGTTTAGAAAAATCTAGGATATCGTTGACCAAGTTTGCCAAGCGCCGACCGCTAGTGACGATCATCTTTAAATTAGAAACCGTTGTGGGCGACAACTTACCAGTTGCCCCCTCGATTAAGGATTCTGCAATGCCAATAATTCCATTCAACGGGGTACGCAGTTCGTGGGATGTGTTGGCTAAAAATTCATCCTTCAGTTTGTCCGTTCTTTCCAGGGCTGCTTGAGCTTGTTTGAGCCTTGCCTCACGCGCATAGACTTCATCTGCCATAGCGTTAAATGAATGCGCCAGTCGCCCCAGTTCATCCTGTCGTGTCGTATCCAGGTGAATATTAAAATCTCCTGCCGCAATCTGCTCTGTAGCCACCATTAACTTCTGAAGGGGAGTGGCAACCTGCCGACGCAGGACAAAGAACAGTACCACGATCTCAACTAGCAACGAAATGCCCCCTAAAATTAGGACAAATCGAGCATTGTCTAAGGCTAAACCGGCCAGAATTGACTTGGGAAAGACGGTGACAAAGTACCAGTCGGGCCCGTTGAGTTTAGCAACAGCTAAATACTCTTTATCCTCAGTATTTTCTACAACCACCTGTCCCGGCTTGAGGTTTTTCACCAACTGGAAAATCCGAGTCAGATGAGAATCTCCAGACTGAAGAATGTCAAATTTACCGTTCTTGTCCTTAATTTGAGCCATCTTGTCTGGATGGGCAATTAAGCGACCGTCTGCTCGAAAGATGATGTTATAAGTACCTGGGAGACGGTCTTGTAGCGTTCGATCGAGCAGTTCGTTCAGGACAATATCATGCCCTAGGGTGGCAATCTGCTTGCCTGCAATATCAACAGGGGTTTCACAGGAAACGATCCAGTTTCTGGCCACTCGATCGTAATAGAGTCCGGTACACACGGTTTCACGCGTGGGATTATGCTTTTGGTCAGCAATCCAAAAATATTCTTCATCAGGAATGTACAAATCCGCCGTGGCATTTTCCGCCCAAGGGACTTCGGGCCAGTACATCACGACGACGTTTTCAGGCATGTTAATGTAGGTGTTCTGAAAACGGCTACGCCAGGAAGGGCCATAGGACTTGACTAAGTCATAAAAGGTCAGGATGCGGCGACGAATCTCTGGATTGAGTTTTAGGTTTTTGCCGATGTAAACTCCAGGCTGACGGCTGCGGTCGAAGCCTTCAGGACGATTGCGGATTGCGCCATCTCGCGATCGCATAAATAAGCGATCGAATTCGACTTGAGGGTCGCGATTTCTAGATTCGTCGAGTCTGCGCCGGAGTTCCTGATCCAACAACGTATGGTTGTCTTCAGCTAGGGTGAAAATACTGCTTTCTCGCTGTCCCCGTTCAACACTATATTTTTCTAACTGTCTGAGCGTCTGGTTTTCCAGAAGCGACATCAAATGGAGATAGCTCAAACCGGTCGATCCGACGATCACCAGAGCAATCCTCACGCCCATCTTGAGCAACGTGGTGCGGGTAATCGATCCTTTGGGCTTAGGGATGAATTTGGCGTTGAACACGAACATGCAATCTAGTCTCCTTTCTCCAGCCAGAAGCCCGAAACACCAACTGCTACCGTATTTCTAAGAGCCTGGAATGATGTCATGAGTGCGGCTAGGCGACGTGACCTATCGCGTTGCGGTTGGGTCTTTTGTGAATCGCTCGACGATACACCCCGATCGACAGCATCTGCGATCGCAACAGGCAGATAGCATGACTGAAAACTGAGTCGAAGGTATGAGGCTAGTGCAGCGTGGCAGAAATAACTATCCAGTTGAAAAAGGTTAAAAAGCTTACTATGCAAGCTTTCTTGCCTTGGAGCCTTCTGCCTCCTAACTTCTGCCTTCTTGCACTAGGGCAAAAGCCTGACTTCCAGGTTGACGCACCTTACCAGTTAGTTAACGAGCGACATTGCCAGGATTGGGTATCGTTTAGTAGAAATAATATACACTAGTTAAATCGAGTTACCGTAGTTTTAGCGTAAAAGTTTAAGAATCAATTATGAATTATTCAATCTATGCTGTATCGTCAGCTACAAAACCGTAAGTTATGGATTAAACTACCACAAGTTCAGCTACCCAGTAGTTTGAATTATCAATTTCGCGGATTGAAATCCTTCAGGCGATCGCTCAATCCAACGTTTCTACTCTTGCTGATTATCAGTTTCAGTCTTTGTATCCTCATCCCAGCCTGTACGCAGGATACGATTTCACCCAAAACCCCTCCGGTTCCCCAATCCCAACTGATTCGCCCAAAGCGTAAACCCGTAGAGCTGAGTCTAGTATCCTTTGCCGTTACGCGAGCAGCTTATACAGAAATTATTCCTCAGTTCCAAGAAAAATGGCAGCGAGAGCATCACCAAGAGGTGAGGTTCCGGCCTAGTTTTGCGGGTTCTAGTACCCAAACTCGGGCCGTGATTAATGGACTCCCCACCGATGTCGTACATCTGGCACTAGCACTGGATACGAACCGGATTCAGCAGGCTGGATTAATCCGACCGGGATGGGAGAAGCGAGTACCGAACAACGGCATTGTAACGCGCACCGTCGCAGCGATCGTGACCCGTGCCGGAAATCCCCAACAAATCTTTACTTGGTCGGATTTAGCGAAACCAGGAGTGTCTGCAATAACAGCCGATCCCAGAACATCTGGGATTGCCCGCTGGAATTTCCTCGCATTTTGGGGATCGGTCACGCAAACTGGAGGAACAGAAGCCCAAGCTCTGGACTTTGTCACTAAGGTTTTTCAGAACGTTCAGGTATTAGCCAAAGATGCCCGCGAAGCAACCGATATGTTTTTGCGGCAAAATCAGGCAGATGTACTAATCAACTATGAGAATGAGCTGATTTTAGCCGCCCAAGAGGGTTTGGCCAAAGATACCGTCACGATTATTCCCAAAGTCAACATTTCAATCGATAATGCGATCGCAGTCGTCGATCGGTACGTCGATCGCCGAGGAACTCGCGAAGTAGCCGAGGCATTCGTGCAATTCCTCTATACCCCAGAAGCACAGCGTGCGTTTGCCAAGGTAGGATTTCGACCGTTAGATCCGACGGTAGCTCAAGAGTTCTCCGAGAAGTTTCCCCCGGTCAACGAGCTATTTACCGTTGAAGCCTTGGGGGGCTGGAATGCTGTCCAGGAGAAGTTTTTCAAAGACGGCGGCGTATTCGATCGCATTCAGGCTAACCTGGGCGCTAAGCGTTTGCGATCGTCTACCTTCAAGTAATTGCGCGAGAAATTGGATAAAAGCTATCAAAAACGATCGCTTTTTGCTTAACTCAGCGACATTCGACTTAAGGCGAAAGTTGCAGGTATTAGAGAAAACCCGGACTTGGGGGTTTCACCCAAACCCCCATTGGGGGAGACGCTTGTCCCCCAAACCCCCCGCGCAAGGTGATTAATGGTTAAGTGAGCAACATTCGACTTAGGTAACGTTGCAATAACCCAATTACCACCTCTGGTTGCTCCAGATGAGGCAATACTCCAGTTCCTGGAATGACCTCAAACCCCCGAATCGCTTTCGGATTCAATCCTGCCAGACGCCGACCCAATTTTTCGCCAGTAAACTGCGCCTTCTCTCCCCAGAAAATGACAGTTGGCACCGTTAATTGGGGAATATAGAGCGACAAGTCAAAGTAAAGATCACCTCTCAAGAAAGCCAGCGCTGCATATTCTGCGTTCGGTTGTTGGGCTGAGGCTAAATAAGCGGCCACCATTTCATTGGTTACTCGTTCGGGTTGAGCGAAGAGAAACTGCACGAGAAAGTTACGGACGGCTACTTCATTGGTTGCCCCTAGTGTATAAATCAGACTGTTTAACAGTGGCGTTCTAATTACATTGAGCGGTAATCTCCGCCCAGAGTCTTGTCCGAAATCTGCAAAACCAGAAGGACAAACGAGAAAGAGTGCTTTGAACAACTCCGGGCGTTCAATGGCAAGGCGGATTACCAAACCCCCAGTGAGGGAAGACGCTACTACAGGCACTGGCGAGTCAGCCACCTGAGAGAGAAACTCTGCTAGTGTTGTCAGATAATCGCTGACTTGATAATCCCGAACCGGATGAGCGGATTGTCCCCAACCAATCAAGTCGGGAGCGATAACTCGATGAGTTGTGGCGAAGGCAGGATAGACTTTTGACCACTCGTAAGCCCAAGCCCCACCACCAAAATTATGCAGGAAGACTAGTGGAGGTAACTCCTCTTCCACCGCTTCGACTATCCAGGGTGGAGCAACGGGAGTGTAGTACACTATCGAACCCAAGGCGGTATTAACGACCTTTTGACCAAAGCCGGGGGGTTGAAACTGGAGCATCAACAACGGGTTTTCGCTCATGACTTATAACTTATCAGCGATCGCTCTTGAAAACACTTCTTATCGATTGAAATTGACAGCAAAGTTAGACTTCCACTTAGATTACGCCCTAAGCTAGTCGCTGGCTTTGAACTTGAGCGTTTCGATGGGTAATAGAACTTTACGCTAACACGCTCATGGTTGACCCAACTCTACCACCAGTTTTGGAGAACATTTTGGCAACGCACACCGAACCGGATGTTGTCTTTTCCGCTTTGCTGCCAGCGTTGGGTGAGGTTTTACAATGCGATCGCTGTTTTCTCTACCTGCGTAATCCTCAAACTCAAATGGGCAAAATTGTCTATTGCTGGTGTCAAAGCGATCGCGTTCCCAAGCTAACCGATCCAGACTGGAAAGCAGAACCCGCATCTCTGCCCAACGAAGATCCACTTTTTGCCGCCGCACTGCGGACTGAACCGTCTATCTTTGTTGAAGATGTGGAGACAGCGAGTCCAGAGGTGGTTAGCCGAGATTTCGAGCGGGAAAACTTTGGACACCGAGCCTTAATCCACGCTCATCTGTGTCACGAGGGTCAGTTATGGGGGATTTTACAACCCTGTGTGTTCGAGCAACCTAGAGTTTGGACGAAACGCGATCGCTCGATTATTACTCAGCTAGAGCCAAAAATCACACCCCTTGCCGTCGCGTATGTCAAGGCAGCGAAGATTTGAAAAGCTGATGACTCCGCCAAGGGGAGTCCTTCTGATGCGATCGCGTCCAATTCGATACAATTCGATACACTGAAGAAAACAGTGAGGATGCGATTGTGACCGAGCAAAATCGCTCTCAATGGAATGCTGGCAGATTTGTAAGAACGTTGACCTATTTTGAGGTCATCCCCTTTATTGGCTGTCTACAGCGACTGTTTTCAGGTCGTACCAGTCACACACAAGCAAGCCAGGGTGGAGGTAAACGAATGGGAGTGATACTTGTCGCTGGAGCAACAGGTGGTGTCGGCAAGCGAGTGGTGAGGCGTCTAGTCGAGCAAAACTATCCAGTACGCGCACTCGTTAGGGATGCTCAACGAGCAAGAGAAATGCTGGGTGACAAGGTAGAACTGTTTGAGGCAGACATTACCCTGCCAGAAACGCTAACGCCTCAACTGATGAACGATGTTTCTGCCGTCGTGTGTTGTACGGGAGTTCGGGTACAGCCAGTAGAAGGCGATACCCCTAATCGGGAGAAATACTATCAAGGCATCAAGTTCTACATGCCTGAAGTGGTGGATAGTCCGGAAATCGTGGACTATCAAGGCATCAAGCATCTCGTCCAAGCTGCTGCCACGAGTCTGCCAAAAGCGGGTGAAGTACTACTGTTTGATTTTCAAAACCCGACAGACGACTTAAAAGAGACGTGGGGGGCTGTGGATGATGTGGTGATGGGTGGCGTGAGTGAAAGTTCTATCCGATTATGCGATCGCGCCGCGCTATTTTCTGGCATTGTGTCAACAGATAATTCTGGCGGCTTTGCTTCCGTTCG
>DATNPC010000863.1:0-9460 GCA_036703375.1 Allocoleopsis sp. | reverse complement strand
GGCTTTGGTTGCTAGGGGGCGAATGCGTAAGTCCTGAGTTTAAAGTTATGTCACAAAAATCGGTATTTTGCATAGAAGCATTGGAATTTGGACTGAGTACTGATTGAGAGACTTCAATTTAGGAGGACTAATCAGTGGCAGATATCGTCAAAAAATCTTTAAATAAGACGTTGACAAAATAGCATCTGTTTCCTTAATTCAGTGACTATCAATCTCATAACTTAAACTCAAACTTCTTACCCAATTTTTTCACCAGGTGGCGCTAGAATATTTTGAGTTTAAGTAACCGATCGGCTTATGAAGGAACTGTAAAAAATACTTTTGAGTGTTCTGGCAATCTCCCCTTTAACTCAGGAAGCCAGCAAGAGCCGAATTTATTTTTTACAACTCCTTAGTACAGCTCTCAACAGAGTGTCTATCCTTCCTGAAGTAGTTTGTTCCCTAAATTGCCTTTCCTAGAGAACTGTGTCAGTTTAACTGACCGCTCTTTCTAGTCTTTAATAATTTGAATTCTGAGCTTTGAGTTGAGAGGGATACTTAAGCATCCTGACAACTCACTGAGCTTCGCGGACGAGCCAGTTATTAATTCAGGGGCGTGAGCATGGAAAAACACAGCGTACCAATTTCCACGACAGGATGCTTCAAGCGATCGCAAAGTCAACTTACAGCCTCTGTTGAGGAGAGGGCTATAGCTAGAAGTGAATATGCCAGCGAATATGCAAATGACCTATCGTCTGAGGCTGCCTCTATCTATGGCGGGACATCGGCTTTAGTCCGTATAGAGGCAGAAACATCCACCAATTCCCCAGCAGCGTTCACCCCACCACCACCGGCCGCAATCCCCTCTCCTGATTGGTCTCCATCGGTTCAAACACTACTCGATCGACCGCCTTCGACACTGCCCCAACGATTAGTAGTGGGCGGGATCGTGTTCTGTTTAGCGTTTGGAGCTTGGGCAACCTTAGGCAAGATTGACGAAGTGGGAAATGCGAAAGGGCGGTTAGTACCCAAAGGAGAAGTGTATAAAATTCATCCGATTGAGTCCGGCAAGATTGTCGCCATTCGCGTCAAAGAAGGGCAAGCCGTTAAAGTTGGGCAAGAGTTGCTCGAACTAGATACGGAGATAGCAGCCGCTGAAGTCGAGCGTTTACAGCAAACGCTCAGCGCCGACCAAATCCAGTTGGGACAGTTGCAATCTTTGATGGAGAAAACCCGGTTTGAAGGTGATGCCCGCAGCCAAATCGCGAATGCCGAAGCTCAAGCGGCTGTAGCGACGATTGCTCAAGCCAAGGCTCAAACGCAGGCGCAAGAAAACGCGATCGCTCAAGCCAACGCGAAGGTAGCAACGACTCAGAAATTGCTCGCTCAACTGCACGTAGATGAAAGAGCTTATCAGGCTCGACTAGACAGACTCAAACCGCTAGTAGCCCAAGGCGCGATCGCAACCGAACAGATGTTTCAAGCCGAACAAGCTTTGCGCGATTGCCAGCGCAGCATCACCCAAAGCGAAGGCGAACTGCAACAAGCCCTGGCTGAATCAGCTCGACTGCAAGCTCAGTTAAAGCAAAACTTTGCAGAATCCGACCAACGTCAGGCAGGATTGACCCAAAAGCAGGCCGAAGGACGCAATACTCGCATAGAAGCACAGCAGAAAATGCAGCAACAGCAAGTGGAAATCACTCAGCTCAAAGCCAAAATCGCTGAAACTCGCAATCTCCTCAGCACCGCTAAAGCCAAGCTCAAACAGAGATTCCTCTACGCGCCCGTGAATGGCACTGTATCATCTCTCAATATTCCCAACCGTGGTGAAGTCGTTCAACCCGGTCAAACCGTTGCCGAAGTGGCACCGGAGAATGCACCGCTAGTTCTCTCCGCCAGCTTACCGAATCAAGAGGCTGGCTTTGTCAAAACAGGCATGCCTGTACAAGTCAAATTAGATGCTTACCCTTACCAGGACTACGGTATTGTCACTGGCAAAGTCACATCTATATCTGCCGATAGTAAACCCGACAATCGAGTCGGTGCAGTCTATCGAGTTGAAGTGACTCTAGATCGGAGCTACGTCACGGCAAATCATCAAAAGGTTCCGTTAAAAGCCGGTGAAACCGCCAGCGCAGAAATTATCCTGCGTCGCCGCCGCATTGCCGATATTCTGTTCGATCCGATCCGCCAGCTGCAAAAAGGCGGACTCAACATGTAAGCCTAAAAATCCTTTTCAGTCCTAAACAAGATACACCACTTACAGAAGGGCAATTACCATGACTCAGCGCATGCCTTATTCTCAACTCCGGTCGAGCCAAACTATCAGCACAGAACAATTGAATCAAATCATAGACGCGATTCTCAGGGGGAAGTATTCCTGGGCTTGTGTTTTACTCCTCAGTGCTGCGGGTTACGAACCCCTGCAATACATTCCTTACCGGACGTACAATCGCCTACTCAAAGAAAACCGCAATCTCGCCAAACCGAACTCAGCGAAAACAATTCCTATACACAAGCATTACCAGGACTCCGCACATGGCTCAGACAAAACATCTGAGTCCAAAGTCTTAAACAACATTAGTGATTTAGCTTATCTAGAACCTGTTGACGAACCCAGTCATCAGCTAAAGGGTGGAAATTTAGAGCTGTGCGAATGTTCTCCCGTGAAAACACAGCTTCATCATTTCTTTAAAAACATTCTGCCAAATTGGCAACCTTGAGTTAGTCAAGCCTTTTTAAGATTGTAAAAATCAGTACTTCATTTAAAACGGTGATTCTCAAATCGCACAGTCTGCGCGATCGCTAAAGTGACAGACTCCACCTATCAAAATAGGTTTCAGCGAACTCTAGAACACCGTTTTAATCTCCGAAACTGATACAAGAATAAGAATTCGCCAAGATCGCAACATGTTTCTAGCAACGCTGCTAGATTTCACTCACCGAACAGCCAACAAAAAGTTGTTGAGACTTAAACCAATTGTAAGTAAGAAGCAAAGACATGATTATCTCTGACTTAGACACTCTGGAATTGATTTCTGAAGCCAACCAACTTGAAGTAGTTGGTTCCTTTGCATGGGCTAACGCCCGTGCAAGAGCTTTCGGCAAGTTTCGTAAAACCAATACCCTGAAATATACTCATAGCGATGCTCAGGGTTCTATCTCGATATCTGGCTCATCTTCCTCTTCATCGTCTTAATCCGGTTCCTAGACAATCAAGACTACTTCCTCTATTCCCATAAAACCTGCCTGGTTCTTAAATATCAATTACTCCAGGCAGTTTTTTTATTTGGCGCTTATCCAAGATAAGACCTCGCGCAAATCTGTACTTATGACTACTATCCTCATTCCTTTATAATTGCTTTAAAAAGCCTCTTAACTTCATAGCTTCTTTAAAAATAAATTGCCAATATGGCAACATCCAATCTCAAAAATAATTTTCAAGCGGATATAAGATTCTTTTGAGAAATCAACCTAATTAATCTGCCAAAATGGCAACACATTTAAAACTAGTCTAGCTATATTAATTTCATCAAACAGAAACAGGGTTCTTGCGAAACCTAACCTCGAAAAGTAGGGAAAAACTATCATGATTATCCGCGATCTAGAAGTTCTGGAAGTCGTTGAAGAAGAAACCCAGGTAGAAGGCGGGATTGCATTCTCAGATGCCTATGCTGATGCCTACGCTAGTGGTAAATACTTTGCGGCTACCTACACCGACACCTACACCAGCGCCTACTCCAGCTACTACTACTCTTATGCCTCCGCTAGCTCTGACTCTCATTCCGCTGCGTATTAAGTTTAGGTGAACAGTAATGGGGGAGTTAAATTGCGATTCCCCATTTCCACCATCCACAATCATTTTGAAGTAGGAAAAAATCATGATTATTCGCGATCTAGAAGTTCTGGAAGTTGTTGAAGAAGAGAACACTATAGAAGGCGGTAGAGCATATTCGGATGCTTACGCTGATGCCTACGCTAGTGGTAAATACTTTGCGGCTACCTATACCGATACTTACACCAGCGCCTACTCCAGCTACTACTACTCTTATGCCTCCGCTGGCTCTGACTCTCATTCCGCTGCGTATTAAGTTTAAGTGAACAGTAATGGGGAGTCACAATCTAACTCCCCATCTCCACCATCCACAATCATTTTGAAGTAGGAAAAAACCATGATTATTCGCGATCTAGAAGTTCTGGAAGTCGTTGAAGAAGAAACCCAAGTAGAAGGTGGGATTGCATTCTCAGATGCCTACGCTGATGCCTACGCTCAGGGTAAATACTTTGCAGCTACCTACACCGACACCTACACCAACGCCTACTCCAGCTACTACTATTCTTATGCCTCCGCTGGCTCTAGCTCTCATTCCGCTGCCTATTAACTTTAGCAGAACCGAAATGAAGTAGAGAAGTATAGAAATTGCTGAAGGATGTATCGGTTAAAAGCTTTCAGCAATTTCTTCATCTAAAAGGAGGATTAGGTGAATCAATTCAAAATTGACGATCTCAACTTTTGCGAAGTCACTCTTCCTAGCCAAAGTGAAATCAACGGTGGGTTAGGATATTCAGCTACCTATGACACTAGCGTGGATCGTGCTTATAATTCAGGCTATGTAGCCAATTACCATGCCAATCCAGGTGGTTATGGGTATGTCATCGGAGGCCAAGTCTCTGGAGCTGTTGCTGGTGGAGTAGCTGGTGCGATCGCTGTTGGTGGTGTTACCTACACTAGCACTGGAGCGGTAGCCAGCGCATTCTAACACGGTTAAAGTGTTATTTCCATTCCATAAGCTATTGATTAGAGAATCTCTCAATTGGTTGCTCTAATCAATAGTGATTGATAGTTGTGAAGCAGGTCTACCTACAAAATAAATTATTCTTGAGTCTATAGGATAATTGGTGAATTATCTTAATAATAAAACAGTCGTGTTTTGACCCCCAATAGTCTATTTCTTTAACGCTCAAGAAATAGGCTTTTTTGTTTAAATTTAGTATTTTAATTGAACTCAATCCATGAACTCTTTAACAACGCCCAATCCTTCTTCATCATTTCTTTAAAAAACTGCCAAACTGGCAACATCGTTCCTATTAGCCTAGCTAGACTTCAAGAAATCACAGAAGGTAAGTTTGATCGGTGTTTCAGGAGCATCGATGAACAAGGAGATTAGTCAGTATGTCTGAATTCAATATATCTGACTTGACTAACTTGGGTAACTTTTCTGAAGTTAGTAGCAGTTCCAGCCATTCTAGTTCGCCCCCATCTGGGGACAGTTATGGCAATCCTGGAGTCAGCAGTAGTTCTAGCTATTCTAGTTCGCCTCCATCTGGGAACAGCAATGGTAGTCCTGGAGTCAGCAGCAGTGGCAGTTCCAGTAGCTCTAGCTCTTTTGTAGATAATACGGGTGCAGGTAGCAGCAGTAGTGCTACAGCTACCTCACCGACAGGACAAACCAGTAGTAGTAATCAGACAGTTTATACTCCCGGAGCAACATCCAGTAGTGGGAGTGCTGGAGCAAGTTCTTCCACAGATTCTCCCCCTACAACAACTACTACTGCTGATGCACCGGCACAAAACAATCCGCCGCCCTCGAACAATCCACCACCACAAAATCTTGTACTGTTCGGTGGCACCAGTAATGATGGTCTGTTGGGAGAAGCTGGCAACGACTTCCTCTTTGGTAGTCAGGGTGATGACACGATTAATGGAGGAGAGGGAAAGGACACGTTGTGCGGTGGACGCGGTAATGACTCCCTAATTGGTGGAGGCGGCGATGATGTCCTCTGCGGTGGCTTTGGTGCAGATACACTGGTGGGAGGTAGCGGTGCTGATACGTTTGTATTGAGCGCAGCAACAGCCAATTCTGTAGCTGATCCACTTCAAGCAGATACGATCGCAGATTTCAATGCAACAGAAGGCGATCGCATTCGACTCACGGGAGGACTTGTAGCCGCTAACCTAACATTTCAAGTCTATGACTCCAATGGCGACGGCAAAGCTGATGCCACTTTAGTAAAGCTTGGGTCAAATAGCAACGACGCTGTTTTGGCGGTAGTCCTAGGTACAGTTGATGCACAAGGCTTAACTACCCTAACTGCTGCTGATTTTGTAACTGGATCGACCCTAGCCCAAAGCTAACCTCACCCAGCACCCCTAATTCTTAAACGCAGCCATGAGTACTCTTTCCAGGGCATCTATTGAACCCGATGAAATTGTTGGCTTCCTGAAAAGGAACATACAGTTGAGGGAAGTTTATGAAAAGATTTTGCAGCAAAGTGCGATCGAGCGAGTCACTCGGGAAAGAGGGATAGCCGTTACTCCAGAAGAAATTCAGGATGAGGCAGAACGCCAGCGTCGCGAACGGCGTTTGGAAAAAGCATCGGATACACTAGCGTGGCTAGCGGCTCAAAAGATAACTCCAGATGACTGGGAAGCCGGAATTCGCGATCGCCTGCTTGCTCAAAAACTCGCTGACCATCTCTTTGCCAAAGAAGTAGAAAAGTTTTTTGCACAAAATCGGCTTGATTTCGATCGGGTCTTACTTTATCAAATTATAGTTACCGATTTTAACCTGGCTCAAGAACTGTTCTATCAAATAGAAGAACGAGAGATTAGCTTTTATGAAGCTGCTCATTTGTATGACATGGACGAAAAGCGGAGACAGCAGTGTGGTTGTGAAGGTAAGCTCGATCGTTGGCAATTCAAACCAGATATAGCCGCAGCGGTTTTTGGTGCCCCCATAGGAGTAGCGATCGGACCGCTCCAAACGGCATTGGGATATCATCTGTTCATGGTAGAAGAATTTATCCCTGCTGAATTAACACCCCAACGATACCAAGATATCCTCGATCGGATATTTAAGGAGTGGCTTACCAGTGAACTCAACTATATGCTTTATAGCCAAGTCTCTTGACAAGCCACCTCGCTCGCGGCAATACTCACTCTTCAAACTGCCGTCTGATTGTAGTTCGACAGGCTGCTAACCCTACTGAATTGGGAGCCAACAGAGGTAATGTCTACAGTTGAGAGATTGCCTCTGTTTTACTTGGAGTCATTGATGATGGCTGGGTTAGTTTTTGCCTCGCGCCAAATCGTTTTCCTTTTACTCCATACCAGAGTCCTAACGCGCCACAGAAACCAAGTAACGCTAGTGAATTTGAAGACTCAGGAGTTTTAACGCTTGCCTGATTCGTTGTCACGGCTACTAAAGTTAAATTCGTTGGACTATCGAAATGGTTCTGAAGCGAGCCCTTCACAGAAGCCTTCGCTGATTCCTGCGTTCCGCCAAAAATGGTTGCGGTTGAATTACTAGTTAAAGTAATATTCTTACTGCTTTGATACTCTAGACTATCGCCATCTCCTTGAGTGTTTAAATTGCCAAAAATGTTAAAGGAATCGTAGATTGCTTGAGTCGTGCTGTCGATCGCTAATAAAGCTAAACTGCCACTAGCATTTGCACTTTCAAATTGGGGATTATCAATTGATGTACCCAGCTCTATATCTGCCGTAAAATCTAGAGTGAAATCTTGGTTAGCTGCTACAAAAAAATTGCCTAATACTTGAGAAATGCTATTTGCATTTCCTTGGTATTCTTGTCCTACGCCAAATGTCGTACTATCTGAGTTTAATGCGGCAGAACTAGATGAATCTACCGTAAAATCTGCATTGGCATTAGCATTAGCTTCCGCTAAACCATTCTGTGATACTGCGGAAGTATTAGTATCAGAAAAAGTTGAAATATTCTGAGGATTTTGATTGATATTAGTGATAGTTAATTTTCCTCCTGACGAGGCTAGAGTAGCAGCAAAACTGGGTAATGCGACAAGGACAGAACCTGTTATTAGAGGAGCGATAGACCACCAAAAATATTTAGTAAGTCCTAGCTTCAGTCTCATGTAGCCTCCTATTTAATTCAGTAAACTATTGATGTCTCAGTTTTGAAAGCAAGGAAGATGAGCCTTAAAAGATAAATGAGACAAATTGATGGATTTCTCTAGCCGAATCAGTAGGGATAAACTCTTTCCGCCGTTATACTAAGTCGAAATCCCGTCGTTTGCTGTGAGGCTACAGTAAAGATATTGAAATTTTATTTGAAGATGTTATGAACATTCTTTTATCGTTGAGAGCAAAATATTCTAAGATAAAAGAGTCGTGACTTAAAAACAACGCTCAAATGCCCAGCTGGCTTAGATTCTATCTGTAGAGGTCTTAGCATTTGGGCAGTGAGTAGCAACTATCGGGTTCTGACACTGAGTTGCATAAGAGAGCGATCGCTTTTTGCTCTGTGCAATCGAATTGCATGTACGATACTCAGTACATCATGCGTCCAATTCTCAAGGATTAAGGTCATCGCGATTTCTTCTAGCGTGTGGATAATGCCCACTGCGATCGCTAATCCTAGCGTGACTCCGCCATAATTAAAGCCAAATAGCGCGATCGTGGCAATACATAGCGTCACTCCCCAAGCCTTAGCGGAATACGTGTGATAGCTGGCGGGTTGACCGTATTTGGCTAAATTAACCATCCACCACAGGAGTTGGATACCCACCACCATACTCAAGGGATGCTTGAAGGCAACCACTACCTCCGGATGCACCAAATAAGCGCTAACTCCAACACACAGATATAGGCAGACATCGGCCCAGCTATCCGCTTTTCTCAGCGCCGCTGTACTAATGCCGAGGCGACGTGCAATAACACCATCAAAGATATCCGAGAGAAACGCTGCCACAAACCCAACGATAAACCAACCATTGGGCTCGCCGTCAATAGCATTGAATAAGAGTAAGGGACCGAGAAAAAAGCGAAAGACGACTAGTGCAGTGGGCAGAACTTGCATCGGAGAGGCTGGCAGTTGCCAACTGTTTTCGGTTTTCTCGATTGTGCTGATGTCGTTCATATCTACTGATACTGAGGTGTTCGTGGTGCGATTAACCTCAGTGTTGCCGGAATAGGCTTTAGAGTAGGATGACAACTGACCAGTTTCCGGGAAAGTCTACCTGGACTGTCAGCGAAAACCCAGGTTTTTGGTGGCAGCGATTTGAGTTTCAGCAGACAGTCGGAAGATTGGTATAAGCCTCAGTTCTCACTTGGATAGAATACAGTTCAAGTAGGTTGGGTTGAACGAAGCGTGAAACCCAACATTGATCGAGGTGCTGGGTTTCGTTTCTCAACCCAGCCTACTCTCGTTGACATGCTCCCAATCGGGTTCTTCTCTAGATGCCCAGTTGCGTGCTACTGTCAGTTCAAATTTGCCTTGGGACGAGAGTACCGTATCCTCCGACTCATAGGTTCTCAACGCCCAAGCCTTAAAGTCTTGTATCGCGTTGGAAAAGAGTTCCTCTGGAATTTGCCAAAAGTAACTGAAGAATTTTTCCTGATAGGCATGGAGCAACTCACCTACGGTAGAATGGTTCTGCCACTCAGCGACCGTTATATGTTCTACTATCGCCCCCTGCTCGATGAGCACCTCCACAACCTCTT
>DATNPC010000862.1:0-6302 GCA_036703375.1 Allocoleopsis sp. | reverse complement strand
GACCGACGGAAGATTTTCAGCACTACCCGCGCCAGTTGGAGCAGGATCGGCAACTGTGCGAACAACAGGGAGTCGATGTGATTTTTGCCCCGACGGCAGCTGAGTTATATGGAGAGCGTTTGCCAGCCTCCGGCTGGGAAGCGGATTTGACTCAAGTCGTTGCGCCGACAACCATGACAGATGTATTGTGCGGTCGCTTCCGTCAAGGTCACTTCCAAGGTGTGGCGACAGTGGTGACGAAGCTCTTAAACTTGGTTGGACCGCAACGAGCTTACTTTGGTCAAAAAGATGCACAGCAGTTGGCCATTATCCGGCGTCTGGTGGCAGATTTGAATTTATCAGTAACGATTGTTGGTTGCCCGATTGTGCGGGAGGCGTCGGGACTCGCCCTGAGTTCTCGCAATCAGTATCTGACCCCCGAGCAAAAATCCCAAGCGCCAGTCTTATATAAAGCCTTACAACAAGCTCAAATGGTCTTTCACGAGGGTTCGCGCGATCGCGAAACGTTGCTCGAAGCGGTCAAGTCACAATTGAGTTCGACCAGCGAGGTTCAGGTAGAATACGTCGATCTAGTCAATCCCACCACGCTACAACCGCTGGAGCAAGTTGACTGTAGCGGGTTATTAGCGATCGCAGCACGGTTGGGTTCGACGCGATTGATTGACAATGTGATTTTGCAGCATCGCCGACCGATCGTAGCGATTGATGGTCCAGCCGGTGTGGGAAAATCGACTGTGACCCGTTTAGTGGCTCAAGCGTTAGGGCTGATGCATCTAGATACAGGTGCGATGTATCGAGCTGTGACTTGGCGAGCTCTGAAAGCGGGAATTGACATCCAGGATGAACCTGCAATCGCGGAATTAGTCAGCCAGTCTCAAATCTCGTTAGCAACCGACGAACAGCGAGGAACAGGGGTTCGAGTTTGGATTGATGGAGAAGAGGTGACCAAAGCCATTCGCGCTTCTGATGTCACCGCTAATGTATCGGCCATTGCCGCTCAACCCGCCGTGCGTCGCGAGTTAGTCAAGCAACAGCAACGTTGGGGCTGTAAGGGTGGCATCGTCGCTGAAGGCCGTGACATTGGCACTTTTGTGTTTCCAGAGGCGGAACTCAAAATCTTTTTAACCGCTTCTGTCCAAGAACGAGCCCGCCGTCGTCAACAAGACCTCAAACACCAAGAACTCCCAACTGTCAGCTTAGAACAGCTAGAACAGGATATTCAACAGCGTGACTTCCTCGACAGTACACGCGCTTTAGCCCCCCTACGCCAAGCGGCAGATGCCATTGAAATCCAAACCGACAATCTGAGCATTGCTGAAGTCACCGACCGAATTATCAGTCTTTACCAGCAACGGCTGTCTCAGGGACTTGCAGACAATCCACCCTCCCGACTGGCGTAAGCAAAAATGGGGGATCGCTTGCCCTATCTACTTTCAAGAAACACAGGGCAGAAGGCAGGAGGCAGAAGGCAGGAGGCAGAAAGTGTTTCTTTCATTCGTAGCGGGTGGCACGCCGCCAGTGGGGCTGCTTCTAAGTTAGTGAAAGAGTTCCTTTCATTAAGATACTGTTCTATTGAGAACTCTCTGGATCGAGCTAACACCAATCAAGATAGAGTGATGATTGAAGAGCGAAGCGTTCTCTACCCCAGGAGTACTGACGGTAAGAACAGCTCGCTCAGTTTTGTTAAGCATTAGAGGCTACGTTTGGGAATTTAACTTGGTATAATTCGACGACTGACACACAAAATTCACACAATTTACACAGATCGGTTGTATCTTGCAAGGGTGGTGGTGAGATAAACTAACTGCGGAAGTCTTAGACTTTCGACAGTTAGGCAATAACCTAGATGGAATCTCACTCCTGCTTCGCGATTGCCTACGAAATGCTAGACAGCAATGCTAGGAGGTAATCTCTGTTCAGCTAATCCTTGAGTCCATCCTCACCTCTATTGACTAAACGGCAACAGGTGCGACAGTACCTAGCTAAACCAGTAAGGTATAAAGTAACCTTTAATCACGTAGCTTAACCCTGCTCGATCCAGCAAAATCAATAGCTCAACTCTTGTCTCGAACTTCAACCTGCCTTGTACGGAAAGGAAGAAGTTCACCGTTCTGTTTCACTGGTTAATTCCCCTATAAAGGTAAAGATGATAGATGAACTTTGATCGAACCAAGCCATAAACACGTTTATATACCTTTTGAAACGCAAAAATCCCTTGATTGATAGAGGAAAGTTTATGGGGTTTATTCATAGACAATAATTTATGACATTAGAAGACGCTTGTTTAATGTTGTTATCGTGAAAAATTGGGATGTTAAAATAGCTTTTTTTCATCCCTCTTAGGTTAGTTAAAAAACTGACTATTTATCCCGGATACTCTGCTATTTTGGCAGTAACTTGCTTACAGGGTCATCAGCTTTAGACGAATCGTGGGACTTAATGCGTAGCTGAAATCACTACGTAGCGATCGCTACAGTTAGGCGATGAGGCTAACGGCTCCTACGTGTTAGCGACATAAACAGTGAGAGCTTGCCAGAATACCACGATCCCAAAGATTGTCTGCCTGTGGCTTGCCAGAAGTAGCGATCGCAATTAAGTTTTATAGGTGTTCGGTACTCTTACCAACTGAGATAGTCCCTAAACACTGCCAATTGAAACGCTGAGGGATAAAAAAAACAGGCTTGCCGCCTTTGTGTAAGGAGTGAAGGAGACATAACGTGGCAGACCATCATTTAATGATTTGGCGGCGAGGCATAACAATTGGGGTTATTGTCGCCGCCACAGGTGTTGTAGGTGGCTTGGGCTTACCAGCAGCTCGCTCTTTTATGGGCATGGCTAAATCGAAAACTGCGTCTGTACAACAGCCGCACTCCGGTTCAGATACCTCTGGAACCGAAATTGTAGCGGCTAAGCCAACTCCAGGTTATCGACAAGTTCTGACTCAACTGGTGCAGCGAGAACGAGTGAAAGTGCTCAACTTCTCTATACCTGCTGAGTTTCAGGGGAAAACAGTTCGCGATGTCAAAATTGGGGTTCCACCAACAGTGGTGGCCAGCAGTACAGGCAACAAGCCATCCGCACAAAACTTACTGTTAAGTCCCATCGTACCGAGTGCGGTAGCTAAGCCCATCGCACAAAATCCACCATTAAAGCCAATTGCGCTGACATTTGATGACGGTCCTTGGCCAAAGATGACCTCGGAGGTTCTAGACACCCTCAAACAACAAAATGTCAAGGCTACCTTTTTTGTCGTTGGTAAGCAGGTACAACGGTATCCACAACTGGTGAAACAAGCAGTGGCTGAAGGTCATGCGATTGGCAACCATAGCTGGAATCATCTCTATCATCATTACGATGCAGCTGCTGCCTCGCGAGAGATTGACAATACAGCGTCATTGGTGTACAAGCTGACTGGAGTGAAAACATCCTTATTCAGACCACCTGGTGGCATCTTAAACAACGGGTTAGTCAACTACGCTCAGGGAGAGAAATACACCACGATTATGTGGTCGGTAGATTCCAGGGATTGGAGTCCGCGACACGCTGCCTCCCAACAAGGGTGGATTAGCAGCATGCTCAAGGATGCCAAACCAGGAGGAATTATCCTGCTCCATGACGGGGGTGGCAATCGATCGCGGACGGTAAAGGCGTTACCTCAACTGATTAGTGAGCTGAAAAAGCGCGGCTACCAGTTTGTCACGGTGCCAGAACTTTTGGAATTGGGAGACAAAGGCTCTAGAACCATTAAGGGTTAACGCTGTTTTAGAATTACAGCATGATTAGACAACAAGGGAGAGGGCGACGTTAGCCCTCTCCCTTGTTTTGGTCATACCGATTGGTTCAACCGAATGATCTATTGAACCGGACTCAGCTCTCTTGCCCTCACCATGTCAGGATTGGCTTCAGGCGTATCCGCTTCCGAAGGCGGTACGACTTGCCAGAATTTCGGCAGATAGTCAGACCAACTCTCTAAAATCATTCGTGCTTTGGGGCTACCAGTATACTGGGCGTGAGCTTGAATGAGTGCTTTGAGTTGTTGCTCGCCTACCGGCGAAATGACTCGCTGAATTTCGACAATCTCCGAGTTGACTTTGCTATTAAAACTGCCATCTTCATCGAGGAAGTAGGCAATGCCACCGGTCATACCAGCACCCACATTACGACCCACATGACCGAGAACAACGACTACACCTCCCGTCATGTATTCGCAACAGTGATCGCCAGCGCCCTCAATCACGGCCTGCGCTCTGGAGTTACGGACGGCAAACCGTTCGCCCGCACCACCATTGGCAAAGAGCATGCCGCCAGTTGCCCCGTAGAGACAGGTATTGCCCACAATGACGTTCTGGGATGGATCGTAGGTAGCTTGGGCTGGCGGCTTCACGATCAGTTCGCCACCATGCATTCCCTTCCCGACGTAGTCATTGGCTTCACCTTCCAAAATCAGGGTCATCCCTGGAAGGTTAAACGCTCCAAAGCTTTGACCGGCAGACCCTTGGAAGTTCAGGGCGATTTGTCCCTCAAACCCCGTATCTCCATATCGCTTAGCGATCGCACCAGCCAGACGCGCTCCAACAGTTCTGTCAGTGTTCGCGATCGCAACTTCTTTGGTTACAGAGCCTTGATGCTCGATCGCATTTTGGATATCCGGGTCGTTGAGCAGCTCGTCGTCGAGTACGGGGCCGTTGCTGTGAACGTCCTCATGTTGGAGCCAACTGCGATCGCTTCGCGTATCGGGCAACTGAATCAGACAACTAAGGTCGAGTCCATTGGTCTTGGCTAACTTGACATCATCCCGCACTTTCAACAGATCGGCTCGACCAATAATCTCATCTAGAGAGCGATAACCCAATCGTGCGAGGAGCGATCGCACTTCTTGGGCAATAAAGAAGAAGAAATTGACCACATGTTCCGGTATGCCGGTAAAGCGTTCGCGCAGTTTTTCCTGCTGCGTGGCAACCCCAACCGGGCAGTTATTCGTGTGGCAAATTCGCGCCATGATACAGCCTTCGGCAATCATCGCGACCGAACCAAAGCCATACTCTTCTGCACCCATCAACGCGGCTACGACAACATCCCAGCCCGTTTTGAAGCCACCGTCAGCCCGCAGCAAAACGCGATCGCGGAGTTGATTTTCCGTCAGGACGCGATGGACTTCTGTCACGCCCAGTTCCCAAGACACACCAGCATGCTTGATCGAACTCAAGGGAGAGGCACCCGTCCCGCCATCATGACCGGAAATTTGGATGATATCGGCATTCGCTTTGGCAACCCCAGCCGCGATCGTGCCAATTCCGATTTCTGCCACTAGCTTCACCGACACCTTGGCTTCCGGATTGATTTGGTGCAAGTCAAAAATCAGTTGCGCCAAGTCCTCAATCGAATAAATATCGTGGTGAGGGGGTGGCGAAATTAGCGGAACTCCGGCTTTAGAGCGCCGCAGCATGGCAATGTAGGGACTGACTTTCTTGCCAGGAAGCTGACCGCCTTCTCCCGGCTTAGCACCTTGGGCAACTTTAATTTCTAGTTGCTGGGCGTGCATCAAGTACTCTGGCGTGACGCCAAACCGGCCGGATGCCACCTGCTTAATCGCAGAACTCGCTGTATCGCCATTACGCAACCCTTTGAGGTGAGGCAGTGTTGGTGAGTACCCTCGCTCATCCACATCATCGAGGATTTTGAACCGCACGGGGTCTTCCCCTCCTTCACCGGAGTTGGATTTGCCGCCGATGCGGTTCATTGCGATCGCTAATGTTTCGTGGGCTTCTCGCGACAGCGAACCGAGGGACATCGCTCCCGTACAGAAGCGTTTGACAATTTCCTCAACGGATTGAACGTCTTCGATGGGGATTGATGGGCGATCGCTTTGGAAATCCAGTAAATCCCTGAGCGCGGTGACGGGGCGCTGTTCTAGCAGTTGCTGATACAGCGTGTAGTGGTCGTAGGTTTTCCCCTCAGCTACGGCTTTATGTAGCGCCTTCGCCATTTCGGGGCTGTTCATGTGATACTCGCCCCTCGGTCTGTAATTCACAAATCCATAGTTCTCCAGCTTCTTGCTGGTCAACTCTGGGAACGCTCGCTGGTGAACCGCAATAATTTCCTGGGCTAATTCCGCAATGCTCAAGCCACCCAAGCGAGAAGTTGTACCAGCAAAAGCAAGTTCAGTGAGTTCTGGTCCAATGCCAATCGCCTCGAAAATCTGCGCGCCATGATAGGACGAGAGTAGGGAAATCCCCATCTTTGAAAGGATTTTCAACAAACCGGCTTCCACCGCCTTCCGGTAGTTTTTCTGAGCCTCTTGA
>DATNPC010000861.1:0-7495 GCA_036703375.1 Allocoleopsis sp. | reverse complement strand
AAATCGTCCCATTGTGCTCACTGCTAATTATGACGAATGCCGTTAAGCTGTCACAGTACCCTAACGGGTACTTTTTTCTCAACTCCCCTTGACAACTGCCTTACAGCCTTAACTTGTCACCAATGATGGTTCGTCTGTTCTGCGACACAGATGATATTACATTTGATGTCGTGTCCGATGAACTCAACGGCAAAAGTGTTGACGTAGATGGTTCTATCCGGACAAAATATCAGCGTCATTTTGAACGACTGTCAGATGCCATTCTGGAAAACGCCCGGAGTCGCGTGTATCTGGGCATACATTGGCAGTTTGATGCTGATTCAGGGATGAAATCGGGGAAAACAATCGCAGAGTATATCTTTGATAACGCTCTGCGTCCTATCTAATTAGGCTAAGCTCATCTGAATAAAACACAGAAGAGGGATATACCAACTCCTCTTCTGTGTGTTTTCGTCTGACTGACTGGCAGTAGCTACCACAACATAGTTGCATCAATAAGATTAAATTAACTTAAAATAATATTTTCTCAGTAGAATTTCCCCTGAAGCAAGGCGGAGATTCTAGGGTGCATCAGGTGTCAGTTTTCAATAAGCTGCGGCTATTTGACTGTTGGGTGTAAGAAAGCAACAGAGGTAAAGGCATGAACCCTGATGAACTCTTGAGGAAATACGCAGTAGGAGAAAGAGATTTTTGTCTAGCAGACCTCAGTGGGGTCAACCTGCCGCAAGCTAACTTGAGGGGGATAGATCTGACCCAGGCAAACTTAAGCGATGCTAATTTAGTTCAGACAAATTTGAGCCGTGCCACCCTAGCAACGGCTAATTTGCAGGGAGCAAACTTGCAATGGGCGAACTTTCAGGGGGCAGAACTGAGCGGAGCTGACTTAATCGGTGCGAACTTAAACGGTGCTAACTTGTGTTTTGCCAGTCTCACTGGTGCCGATTTGAGTAGAGCGAACCTGATAAATGCTGCGTTAGTTGGCGCGGATTTAAATGGAGCCAACCTTGATACCGCCAACTTAATGGGAGCCAACCTACGAGGCGCTAACTTAGTTGGAGCTAATTTAAGCGGGACAAACTTCAGCCAAACCTACTTATATGATGCAGATTTAAGCGAGGCAACCTTCGATCGCCTCAATTTACAAAAAGGTATTTATAACGAAAAAACACGCTTTCCTCAAGGGTTCGATCCGATCGCGGCTGGAGCCTACGCGATCGCGCCTGAGGTATGCTTATCCGGCATCAATCTCAGCGGAATGTACCTGGCGGGTGTTAACCTCCATGCCGCTAATCTCAGTCAAACAGACCTCAGCAAATCCAACTTAATTTGGTCAGATCTGAGCGAGGCTGACTTTCGTGGAGCCAATCTCGCCGGTGCAAATTTGAGTGGAGCCAATCTCGCCGGCGCAAATCTTACAGGAGCGAACCTCGATGGAGCGAACCTCAGCGGAACCACTATGCCCAATGGAGAACTACATGACGCTCAAATAATACAGCGACCAGCGAGAAAAACCAGACCCAAGTGTAGCTGAGCTCGCTTTCGATCGGAGTCTGTCAAGCTGCGGTCACTTGCTGCAAGGAACGGGTGAGCAATTGACGACCGAGTTCGATATCTTTTGGAGCGCATTGCCAGTCGGGGTGACTGGTCATCAATAAACTGTCTAATGTTTCTCGATCGAATAAATGCCAGATAGGGGCTCCAGCTACATCCGATTCAATCGCATAGCAGTTGTCGCTAATGCAATGGATAGTACAGCAGCTGGCAATCCGAGCCAATGCCATTTGCTCGCCAGCTTGAAGCGATCGGAACTGTCGAATGGACTGCTTCCACTCTTGTCGGGATGAGACACACAGTCCAGGAATCGCCACCTTGATACCAGCATCGCTATTGACTGAAATCCAATAATGGCGCGAGGGGTCAATGCCTTCCAGCCAGGGAGATTCATCATCGAGCCGGTAGCGAGGAGAGAGGATGAACGGTTGTGTCATGGGAGTTATTAAAACTTAGATTTGCTAAAAGATGTCAACCCTCGGTCGAATGCATACCACTGTAGAGAACCGAGAGGTGAGTTATTGCTTGTAGTCAAGTATGAGAATTTAACTATTTCAAATCCTAAAGATTAGAACAATTAAATCAAGTTAATTTAGCAAAACTTATAATTTTGATGAGAAATTTTGTAATTGAGTTAAGTTCTGTAACAGATAAAGGCTTTTAGGCGCTTCTCAAAAGTCGGAGTTGAACAACTCAGGCTAAGCGAGTTGCTGCGATAGAGTTGAGTCTTTTCTTCACTATGCGATCGCTGGCGCTAGAGCCAATTAGAGCCTACAACCAGAGCGTTGAGACGGCATTAGCGGTTCACCAGACTGCCAGTCTATAGTTCTTCCTCTTGTGGCAAACTGGCTTCCAACTTCAGACAGTTCCGTCCATTGACCTGCAAGCGATACTCGACTCGATCCATTAATCGGTTCATAATTAACCAACCATAACCGCTTTCCTGGCGATCGTCGGGATTGGGCGGTAGATATGTGGATAGATCGAATCCCTTGCCGTGGTCCCAAATCTCCAAGGCAATATCCCGTCCTTTGAGTTCCAAGCGAATCAAAACGGGTAGATTCGGTCGATCGCGATGGGCGTGACGAACCACGTTTGAATACGCTTCTACTAAAGCAAGTCGCAAACGATTGGATTGACTAGACCAATCAACAGAGTCGCCTAGCTCCACTTTCAAGCTGCCTAGCAGCCACTCTTCGACAATATTGAGGAACCTTAGGTCGCTCGGTACGTGCAACTCCGTTTTCATCGATTAGAGAACCTCCAGAGAGAGTATAGTTTGGTCATCTTCCTGAACATTGGTAGTACGTTCTCGAATGCAAGCGAGTAAATGGGTCAAATCGAAGGGAACGGGTTCCTGAAGCAAGAGTTGCCAAAGCCCCGATGCCCCAAGCATCGAACCGGTACATGGCTCGCTGCTGCCATTATTCATCGCCTCTTTCACTGTTGCCTCGGTAATTCCATCACTGATTAATAAAAAAATGTCACCAGGATTAAGAGTTAACATTCCAGCTTTTGCCTTCCAATCCGGTAAAATCCCCAAAGGAACGCCACGAGTTTTCAGGTAATTCGGCTCCACGCTCACCTCAGTGTCTGGTTCTGTTTGCTGTTGAACAACCGAGCGGTGAGACCAGACGATGGGATAGATATGACCAGCATTGGCGTAGACTAAGTTGTGCGTTCCAGGGGTATAGCGAGCTAGAACCATGGTGATGAAACAGTTGGTACTAAACAGATCGTCGGACATGATGCTGTTGAGGTTTTTCATCACGGCATCGGGTTCTGGAGATATCTCTTGAGCGAGTTCTCGCCGCAAGATCGAAATGACGCTCGCCATGAATAAAGCCGCCGGAACACCTTTGCCAGAGACATCGCCTACGGCTAGCCAAACATCCCCTTGAGGATGAACGTAAACTTCAAAAAAATCGCCCCCGACTTCGCGGGCTGGGTAGCAGTACGCCTGAACCTTAGCGCCATCAACATCCGGCCAACTCTGACGAAGTAAGTTATTTTGAATTTGCCGCGCTACTTCTAGCTCAGCCCGCATCTGTTGGGCCTGCAACTGCGTGCGTTGATACAGTTTGGCCTGAGAAATAGCCAAAGCCGCCTGTTCGCCAACAGCCTCAATCAACTGAATATCTTCAGTTGTCCAGGCGCAATCGCGTCCTTGTTGATAGAGAGATAGAACGGCCATGGCTTGTTGTTGACAGATTAAGGGAACGACTAAATACACCCCCTGATGCTCGTCGATTGTGGTGTGAAACAGTTGCGTCTGATGTGTCTCTAAGACTTTTTGCACGAACGGATCGGCATCCGAGCGAGCGGAGAGTTCCATTACAGTATCTGCTTGGTAACAAAACGAATCGGGCAACAGAGAGTCACCATCTACGGGACGTAGAATGCAGCTGGTTGCCTTGAATGCCTGACCGATTGTCAAGACAATGGTTTGCAGAATACTGCTATAGTCCAGCGACTCTCGAATCGCCGTTGTCACCCCATTGAAGAGTTCTTCTCGCCGCAGTGCTCGGCCGAGTTCCTGTGTTCTCTGCTTAACCACTCGGTAGGTTTCAGCGGCTTGTTGGACAATCGACTTGAGATGTTCTGGGTTCCAGGGCTTGGTGATGTATTTAAACACCTTGCCAGAGTTAATGGCTTCTACTAAATCTTCTACATCCGTGTAGCCCGTTAACAGGATGCGAATCGTATCGGGAAAGCGATCGACTGTCCTGCTCAAAAATTCGGTTCCATTCATCAATGGCATGCGCTGATCGGAAATAATCACAGCCATTTCTCCTTCGCTCTCCAAAATTTCTAGCGCCTTCATGGCACTTTCAGCTTTGAACACGCGAAAGTCTCGCCGGAACGTTCTGTACAGCAAATCCAGGTTGTCAGGCTCATCGTCCACCACCATCAGTTTTAGTCTGCTCCGATCTGCCTGACTCATGCATTCACTCCCGATCGGGTTTGGTTAGAGACGGCAGCTTGAGGATAGCCCAATGGCCGTGAAGAGTGTTCTTCTAACTGCAATCCCATAGAAAATCCTCCAAGCCTTGTTCTCGCTTGAGATGCTCCTGTTAATCTTTAGTGCTATCTTCCATCACAAGATGTACCTCTTCCAGCATTGCATAGACATTTCCTTTCCAGCCAGAAAGAGGTCGTTGTGCTTTGCGATGTCAAAAAAGAGCCGGTAAGGAGCGTAGAGGCAACCGGCTCTTCAATGGAGTTAGATTTGGCATAGGAGAATCCTGTAGTTGCCATAGCACAACAGTTAGGCTTCTCAATCCCTCTAGTAGTGCCAATCGTGCCTTTTTTGATCGGCTAACCTACTAAACCCGATCGCAAGGCACGGACAGCCGCTTGAGTGCGGTCATCAGCACAGAGCTTATTCAGGATATTCCGGACATGGGTTTTGACCGTTCCTACGGTAATGTATAGCTTTTCCGCGATCGCGGCATTACTGCACCCTTCAACAATCAACTGCAATACTTCCAACTCCCGTTCGGTCAAGGGATAGGCTTCAATCAGTTGGCTGTACTCCGGTTCAGCAGCACTGATGCTGACAGTTTTTGAGATGGCGGCCGTATCGGCCCCGGCATCAGTTACCTTGGTTTGCTTCAAGACAATCTTAGCGATCGCGGGATCGATCCAAGCATTGCCTTCGTGCGTGACTTGGATCGCATCTAACAAATTATCGAAACTGATATTCTTCATGCAGTACGAGTCAGCACCAGCTGCAAAAGCAGCCATTACGGCTTCTTCGTTGTCCTGCAACGTCAATACCAGAATCTTGGTTTGAGGCCCTTCTTCCTCGCTGCTGGCTGCTTTAAAGCGCCGCGTCAGTTCAATGCCGTCCATGTCAGGCAGTCCGATATCAACAATCCCGACATCCGGCCTGGACGTTTCCAGTAAGTTCAGACCTTCGGCAGCATTGGCGGCCTCGCCCACAAATTCAATTTCACCGCGCTGTTGCAGCGCTGTTCTGATACCGACCCGCGTTAGGTCGTGGTCTTCAATTAGAGCGACGCGAATTTTACTCATCGTCAACGTCCAGGGTTTTGTATCTTGGTAACTTTTACAACAGAAGTATAGAGAGGGTCGGATCGTCACATAGTGATGTCCACCCATTGGTAGGGGTAGGGATTTCAGTACTTCAGATAGATTTCTGTATAATACCGTCCCTGAACCAACGTCTTTTACACGCAGCCTAGATTGATGTCTTCGAGCAGATTTATTTATCTGTCAAGTGTGGAGTTAAGACTGTTGACAATAATTTATATGAATACATTCTCCTATCATAATCAAAATTTGCCTGAATCTGATACCAACAACGAAGCCGTACAAAGCATTCAGTGCCTTGAACGACAATTAGAGGAGTATGAGTCCAGAATTCGTTGTCTTTTGGCAACCCTACCTCAAATTGTTTGGTTTGCCAAGGAAAACGGAGCTATTACGAATTTTAACCAGCGTTGGTACGAGTATACCGGCTTAAGCGCTTTAAATTCACTGGGTTGGGAATTTTTGCAGGTTATTCATCCAGAAGACCGAGAGCGACTCGTCGATCGCGATCGCTTTAGCTTATCCGTAGTGCAACCTAGTACCCTAGAATGCCGGATTCGTGGGCGAGATGGGATCTACCGTTGGTTTATTAGCCAGAGAACGCCGGTACAAGGCTCAGGCACTCAGGTATTGGGATGGGTCGGCACCTATACCCTCAAAGACCAAATTGACCAAGTTTCGGCAATACCGTGGCGAGACAGTACCGCCGTTGATGCCATTCATCCGTCATCGCTGTTGAAATCCCCAGTGTTTAGGCATGGTGTCTCCCCCAGTCCTCGTATCCCCTCTACTTGGCGTCCTGTTCCCATCGCGAACAGCGACCCATTATCCATGACCCAGGTCAGTGGGGGGAAGGAATCCCATCGGTTAGCGCAACAGGCGCATCATCAGCCTGACCCGTTGCTACCTGTAGAGGGGAGAGATTCCGGTGCGGGGATGAGCCGCAACTCATCAGTCACAGGTCTCAGTTCGCCGAACACCGTTGACGATCGCAAAACCCCAATCTCAACGGTGAAAGTACAAGTTACACCCAACACAGCCAACTTAACGCAACAGCGTCTCCGGAGCTCTATGAATGAACTGTCCCGCGCCATCGTCTGGGAAGCTGAGACTACAACCGAACAGTTTACGTTTGTCAGTCCAAGTGCTCAGCAACTTTTAGGCTACCCGGTTGAGCAGTGGCTGAGCCAACCCGGTTTTTGGATCGAGCTGATTCACCCAGACGATCGACAGTGGACTGTCGCACTCTATCGCAAACAACTGACTCAAGGTCGAGATTACGAGCTAGAATATCGCTGCCTAGCAGCCGATAATCGAGTCGTTTGGGTACGCGATCGCGCTTGCGTGATTCGAGACGAGCGCGGTCAAGCGATCAAATGTCGGGGTTTGATGGTAGATATTACACCCACCAAACAAACTCAGGCAGAACTTCAGACTCAACTGGGTCAGCAAGCTGTAGTAGCTCAACTCACTCAGGCTGCCCTGTTAGGTACCGCCGCTTCAACGCTACTAGACGAGAGCATCTACCCCATTGCTAAAGCCTTAACCGTGGAGTATTGCAATGTCTTGGAATTGCTCCCAGAAAGTAACGTCCTGCGGCTTCGGTCAGGAGTCGGCTGGCGACAAGGCTTGGTAGGGCAGGCAACCATCGACGCGAATGCCAACACTCACGCCGGTTATACGCTGCAAGTCTGTCAACCCGTCGTTGTCGAAGACCTGCGCTGCGAAACTCGCTTTCAGGGTTCGCCCTTGCTGCACGAGCATCACATCATTAGTGGGATGAGTGTCGTCATCGAGAGTACGCTCAAGAAGATGTCGTTCGGGAGTAGCGAAGTCGAAATCGCCGAGCGCCCTTTTGGCGTTTTGGGCGTTTACACGAGCAGACAAC
>DATNPC010000860.1:0-18274 GCA_036703375.1 Allocoleopsis sp. | reverse complement strand
CTTATACGGATGTTACTCGACGCAAACAAGCCGAGGAAGCACTCCGCCAGCAGTTTCTCCGAGAGCGGTTGCTCGGAGCTATCGAAGCTCGCATCCGCAAATCGCTCAAGCTCGTTGATGTTCTCAATACTACCGTCATCGAGGTACGGCAATTTCTCTCTACTGACCGAGTCATCATTTATCAGTTTGAACCCGATGGGAGTGGAGTAGTTGTGGTTGAGTCTGTCGCATCGGAATTGATACCGCTTTTAGAACGCAAAATTCTAGACACCTGCTTAACGAGGGAAATGTGTATCGAGTCCTTTCAGCAGGGACACATCCAGGCAGTCGAGGATATCTACATGGCAGGGTTGCAAGAGTGCTATGTCAATTTCCTTGCCCAGTTTCAGGTGAGAGCGAATCTAGTCGTCCCCATTTTGCAAGGGGAAAAATTATGGGGATTGTTGGTGGCTCAACATTGTGCCGCCCCCCGGCAATGGCTGTCTTGGGAGGTCGAGTTGCTCAAACAACTCGCCAGTCAAGTAGGAATTGCGATTCAACAAGCGGAACTTTATCAACAGCTAGAAGCAGCGAATCAAGAATTGCAGCGTCTCGCTACCTTGGATGGCTTAACTCAGGTGGCCAACCGTCGCCGCTTTGATGAATATTTGGAACAAGAATGGCGACGTTTAGCACGGGAACGTCTACCGTTGTCCTTAATCATGTGCGATGTTGATTTCTTTAAGCTCTACAACGATACTTACGGCCATCAAGCGGGTGACGAATGTCTCAAACAAATCGCGGCTACCCTGCAACGCTCAGCGAAACGTCCTGCCGATGTAGTCGCTCGATATGGGGGCGAAGAGTTTGCGATCGTTTTGCCCAATACGAGTCAGGCCGGTGCTTTGTTTGTTGCAGAATTGATTCGCAAGGCAATTAAAAGTTTGCAGTTAGCTCATGCTCGCTCCAGTGCTAGTCCTTATGTAACTCTTAGTTTAGGCGTTGCTAGTACGATCCCAAGCTTAGATTCAAGCTGCAAAGCTTTAGTGGCAGAGGCAGATGTGGCGTTGTATCAGGCGAAGGCAACGGGACGCGATCGCGTCATGAATTATAAATCATGAATGATGAATTATGCATCTCAAATTTGCCTTCTAAATCCCCCAATTAAAGGAGGACTTTGAATTCCGGTTCCCCCCAGAATTGGGGGACGGGAGGGGCGATAAAGTATTCATGCAGGAGGTCTAGTATACTGCTGACAGATACTGCTGACAGCGTTGTAGAAACTGAGCGGGGATTTCTGGATGCTCACCCCAGTGGAGATGAATGTAGGACGCATGTAGCTGATGCACTCGCCAACCTTCAGTCGTTGCCTTATCTTGCCCTTTTTGGTCATAGTTACGTGTCTCAAATAAAGGCTTTTCAGGCATTGTCGTCAACTGTGAATGATGAAACTCATGTCCCCAAACTGTTTTACCGACTGGTAGTAGAGGACTCTCTTGCAAGGTGGTGGCGTTTCTATAGCCCACAGTGAGACGCTTTCCCATCACTGTTGTTGTTGGCAATACTCCCACCATTGACCAAGACTGTCCCTCAAAATCGCTAATCTGCTCGCACAAATACATTAAGCCTCCACACTCTGCATACGTTGGCATTCCCTGAAGAATTGCCTTTCTCACCGATTCACGCGCACTGATGTTTTCAGCCAGTTGTTGGGCGAAAATTTCGGGAAACCCACCCCCGAAGTACAGTCCCTGGACATCTGGCGTTAGCGTTGTATCGGCGAGGGGACTCCAAGGCACTAACTTGGCCCCTAGTTCTTGCAGGATGTCTAAATTGTCCTGGTAGTAGAAACTAAAAGCCCGATCGCGTGCTATTGCTAGGCGGATGGGGAGTTGGTCATTTTTCCCCTTCACCAGGGGGGAAGCAGAGAGAGTCTGATTCAAAATTCCCCCCCTTACTAAGGGGGGGGTAAGCAAGGGGAATAATCGTTCCCAATCAAAACAACTGCCTCCCAGTTGAGCGAGTTGGTCAATGAGGGTATCTAATTCAACCATTTCGGCAGTAGGAACTAAACCCAGATGGCGATCGGGAATTTTGATCGTGTCGTGACGCCGCAATACTCCTAATACTGGCAGCTGCAGGGGTTCTAAGGCATCTTTGAGGAGTTCCAAATGGCGATCGCTTCCGACTCGGTTCAACACCACGCCTGCGATCTGAATTCTCGGGTCGAAGGAACGGTAGCCATGTGCAATGGCAGCCACCGAACGGGACAACCGGCTGCAATCTAACACGAGCAGGACTGGCAGTTGCAGTAGCCTTGCAACATGAGCTGTACTCGCCCAATCGCTTCGTCCTGAAGCTCCATCAAATAACCCCATCACCCCTTCGACTAGCGCGTACTCTGCGCCTCGAACGCGATCGCGAAAACAGTCTTGCACGTAATTTTCCGATGTCAGCACTGGGTCTAAATTCCGGCAGGGACGCCCCGTAACCCAGGTGTGAAACATCGGATCGATGTAATCCGGGCCAACTTTAAAGGATTGAATCGTGCGATTTTGACGAGATAAAAATGACAGTAGGGCGAGCGTGACAGTCGTCTTGCCCACCCCACTGCGTTCGCCAGCGATGACTAAAGCCATAGTTAGTTATTGGTTGTTGGTTGTTGGTTATTGGTTGTTAGTCGAACAACAAACAACAAACTACTAATAACAAACAACTAACTCACTAGTTTAAGAACCTCAGTCGTAACCGCTAGACTTTCTTCGTACAGTACCTCACGACCCCAGCGTTGGAGTTGCTGACTCAGCAACTGTTCGGTCTTTTGATCGAACAACGGCGTTACCTGCTGAATGCGGCAAGATTGGGCACCACCACCGGCTTCCATCCGCATGCAACCTGTTGTTTCCGAACACAACACGGTACAGCAGTCTGCTTCTTGGTTAGTCGAACCCAAGCGCAGGCTAATGAGATCGCCTACCACTTCTCCGACATCAGCGACGGGAACTGCCGCTAACTCCGCTTCGACAGGGCGTTGGTCTTTGGTCGTGAATCGAATCCGCCGGATATCGTAATCGCCGCCCTCTTGTTCGTAGGAGACGGGACGCCACTGGAGGCGAGACGCCAACCACCCTAAGAACATCAGTGCTTGCGTCGAGTTACCTTTCTCGTAATCGATGGTTACTCTGTCAACCTCTTGCAGCGCTGCACGACGTTCAGGTGGGTCGAATGCTTCAGCCGTGAGTTCTTGCCATGCGGCTAACCGTCGCCAGTTGAGATCGGCGATCGCAATTCCCTGCTCGATCAGAGTTTGTATCTGCAATAGCTCTACCTCTTCATTGAAGGAACTAGAGTCAATGATGACGTTATTGCTGATATCGGCTAGCCGCTTGAACAGGCTATATTCTGGGTCGGGGGTTCCCTTCCACCAGAGGAACTGGGGCAGTTCCCCGATCGCTAGTGCGGCAATCATTCCAGCATTGCGTTCTAGAGCGTCAGCCGTACCGCGCAGGGTGATATATTCGCAGCAGACGAGCGTACTTTGAGAGTGTTTTTGCACCGGGCAAGAGGCAGATACCTGAGCCGTTACGCCTTCATCATGACCCGCAATGGGACAAAGGGCGATGATGCGACAGGGGTTAGACGCCGCGATCGCATCAGCTAGTGTCGAGCCTTCTAAATCGGGGGAATACTTGAGTGATTCGCTTCCTTGCCCGCTCGTGGTTGCTCCCTGCTGGAGTTTTGCTGCGTACTGCTCCCGCAATTTAGCTTTGGTGATTTCGTCAGCAGCTCCAGTTTTCGGCAGCCCAAAAGCTTTCTGCGCTGCTTTGAGTGCGGATACCATACGCGGACCGAGAATACCATCAATCGGTCCCGTGTAATATCCCAATGCCGCTAGTAACTGTTGGGTTTCTTCCGGTTCATAGACAATCAAACTAAACGTTGATGCCCGTATAGCGGAAGGAAAATCGCCATATTCCCCAGCACTCCCATAGCTTTGCCAGATTTGACGAAGTTCCGCTTCTATATCCGCTATTGAAACATCTTTGGGCGGTTGTAAGGAGACGATCGGAGGAGATTGAGTTGCCATATCAGTTATGCGTTGTAGTTATTAGTTCAGTGTTGTGAGTTGTTAGTATCTTAGTTGTTAGTTATTTTTCTGTGGTGAGGGTTTCTTGACCAATGACCAACAACCAATAACTAACAACCAACAACGTTGTTACAGTCTGCGCCAACGGCGTCCGTCCCGATTAATCAATTGCTCTGCCTCAGCTGGCTCCCAAGTTCCGGCTTCGTACTGAGGAATAGATGCTGGATCGCTCGGTGCTTCCCAAGTAGCTAGTGCTGGGGTTACAACCCGCCACGCTTCTTCTACTTCATCGGCACGAGTGAAGAGCGTTTGGTCGCCTAACATACAGTCGAGTAATAAGCGATCGTAGGCGTCGGACGTTGAGATCCCAAACGATGAGCCGTAGCTAAAGTCCATATCTACCGTGCGCGTCCGCAGATTGGGTCCCGGCATTTTCGCTTCAAACCGGAGTGAAATTCCCTCATTCGGTTGAATCCGCATCGTCAGAACGTTGGGACTTGCCTGCTGTGCGGCCGATTGAAAGATCAGCAAGGGAACATCGCGAAACTGAATGGCAATCTCACTCACTTTTTTAGGTAGACGCTTGCCCGTTCGCAGGTAGAAAGGAACGCCTTGCCAGCGCCAGTTATCAACGAGTAGCTTCATCGCTACATAGGTTGGTGTTGTGGAATTCGGGTTAACCCCTGGTTCTTCCCGGTAGCCCGGAACCCGCTTGCCTTTCATCCACCCAGCGGAATACTGACCCCGCACGGCTGAATTCTCTAAATTATTGATATCTGCTAGGTGAGTTGCCTGAAGTACCTTCACTTTCTCGGTTCGGATGCTATCGGCATCGAGGGAATTGGGCGGTTCCATCGCCGTGAGGCAAAACACTTGCAGCAGGTGATTTTGCACCATGTCTCGTAGCGCCCCAGAGGTTTCATAATAACCCGCTCTGTCTTCGACCCCCACGGTTTCTGCCACGGTAATCTGGACGTGATCGACAAATTGGCGATTCCACAACGGTTCAAAGATGGCGTTGGCAAAGCGGAATACCAACAAATTCTGAACGGTTTCTTTACCTAAGTAATGGTCGATGCGGTAGACTTGCTGCTCTTTACAGACTTGTTGCACGACGCGATTCAGCTTCTGAGCCGAACTCAGATCGGTACCGAAGGGTTTTTCAATCACCAGGCGGTTCTTAATTGGATCGGTCAACATTCCCGCACCGCCCAACTGTCGGATGGCTTCCGGGAAGAATTTGGGGGAAACTGACAGATAAAATACCCGGTTGCCTCGCGTTCCCCGTTTACCATCCAGTTCGCTCAAGAACGCTTTGAGCTTCTGATAGCTTTCTGGCTTATCAATATCACCAGGACAGTAGTACAACCCTTGAGCAAAATCGTCCCACACTTCCTCGGAGCCAATGCCGGTAGAAAACTGCTCGATTCCCTCGCGCATCTGTTCCCGGAAGTAGTCGTGGCTCCATTCCCGACGGGCGACACCGACGATAGTCGTTTCGGCAGGTAGGCGTCGGTCTAGTTTCATCTGGTAAATGGCTGGCACGAGCTTGCGCTGCGTGAGGTCTCCCGACGCTCCAAAGATTACCAGAATCGCTGGTTCTGGTGTCCGTTCTTGTTGCAATCCAACGCGCAGGGGATTTTCTAGCAGAGTCACCATAGCTGTTTCAAGTTAATGGATAGAGATTATTGGTAAACATCCTCCCCTCACTTCGCCAGGGTTCAGGGGTTTTGTCAGATAAAACTAAGAAGGCTTGTTTTGTTGGTGCTTGTCCTACCAGGATTTATAAGACGGGGACTCCCGAAGAAGTCCCGATCTATCAAATCCTCATGCCTCAATTGGCTAAAGCGGGATGTTTTCTCCTACTGAAAAGAGAAACTGCCCATCCCGCCGTGTTGACTCATACCGTGGTCGCCAACTTTTGGACTTTATCCTCTAACGAAGACATCAAAGACTCGAAGGGTTTGATAAATTTGTCAATTCCATCCTCCAGAAGTTCATCCATCACTTCTTCGAGTTTGATATCGATATCGGGGTCTTTGAGATTTTCAATCAATCGGTTGGCTTCCTCAACACCCGTTTCAATCCGATTGCTAGGAGAACAGTGGTCTGCACAAGCTTCAATTGTGTTGGGCGGCAGCGTATTAACGGTGTCAGGGCCGATTAGCTCATCGACGTACATGACATCGCTGTAGTCTGGGTTCTTGGTGCCAGTGCTTGCCCACAAGAGACGTTGGACTTTTGCACCTTTTTCGGCTAAAGCTTTCCAGCGATCGCTTCCGAAAATTTCCTTAAACCGTTGGTAAGCAATTTTGGCATTTGCGATCGCAACTTTGCCCTTAACCGCTCTGAGCACTGCCTCTTTTTCAATGCGATCGACACCAGCCGCGAGTTTCTTGTCGATGCGGGCATCAATATTGCTATCAATCCGACTCAGGAAGAAGCTAGCAACAGAAGCAATCTTGCTGATATCTTCCCCTTGAGCGGCTCGCTTTTCCAAACCTCGGATGTAAGACCAAGCGGTTTCCACATAGCTATCCACGGAGAATAGCAATGTCACATTCACGTTGATGCCTTCGCTAATGACTTGCTCGACGGCGGGCCAGCCTTCCCGTGTACCGGGAATTTTGATCATCACGTTCTCCCGACCAATCTCATTGAAATACCGTCGGGCTTCTTCAATCGTTTTTTGGGTATCCAGAGCAATGTTTGGCGGCACTTCGATACTGACGTAACCGTCAAGACCCTTGGAGGACTCATAGACGGGCTTTAAGATATCGCAGGCATTGCGGATGTCTTCAAAGACCAACGATTCATAAATTTCCTGAACAGATTTCCCCGCACGGATACCAGATTCAATATCAGCATCGTAAATTGCATTCCCGACGATCGCTTTTTCAAAAATAGCTGGATTAGACGTGATTCCTACAACACCTCGTTCGTCAATCATCTGCTTGAGTTCGCCGGACTCAATCAGTGTACGGCTCAGATTATCCATCCAGATGCTCTGGTGGTAAGTTTGTTCGATCTCGAAAATAGGATTCTTGGCAGTCATTAATTAACTCCTAGTGATTGCGTGGACTTTGTGGTTGGAAGGTTAGATGCTTGGGTCGTATCAGTCATTAAGCCTAAGTCATCAACTCTGGGCCGACTGAACAGCACCTAACCCCTGCTAGGAACGAGTCATTGCAGTTTCTTGTGATTCCCTTGCCCTCTCTTGAATAAAAGACTCCACCAGGGCGACATCCTCTTTACTCCCAATCACTAAGGGAGTTCGAGCATGCAACGCCTCAGGTACAACGTCCAACAGGTCTTGAGTTCCCGTACTCGCTCTGCCACCGGCTTGTTCCATCAAAAAGGCAAGGGGAGCGGTTTCATAGAGCAAGCGCAATTTTCCTTCCGGTTTTTTCACCGTACCGGGATAGAGGAAAACACCTCCCTGCATCAAAATTCGATGAAAATCGCCAACTAATGCCCCACTGTAGCGAGCAGTATACCCTTCATGGCGATGGACATACCGAATGTAGTCCCGAATAGATTCCTCCCACTGCCAGAAGTTACCTTCGTTGACGCTATAAATCGGACCGTGCTCTGGCACCCGAATGTTTTCATTACTCAGGATAAACTCGCCCAAGCTGGGATCGAGCGTGAAGGAATGCACTCCTGTTCCCATGGAGTACACGAGCATCGTGCTTGGTCCATAGAGAATGTAACCGGCGGCAATTTGTTTACGCCCATGTTGTAGCAGATCGCGGGCATCACCGTCGAGATCGTCTCCTTCTTGCCTGCGAATCGAAAAAATTGAACCTATATTTAAGTTTATGTCTACATTCGAGGAGCCATCGATGGGGTCATAGAGCAGCGTATAACGTCCAATCGGGCAGTTTTCCGGGATATAGTAGGGCTTCTCCATTTCCTCGGATGCCAAACGACAGACGAGACCGCTTTGCTTAAATACAGATATAAAAACGTCATTGGCATAGATATCCATCCGCTTGACGGATTCTCCTTGCACGTTGACGTTCCCTGTGAACCCTAGCGCCCCCTCCACTAAACCCGCACGACTCAATCGCCGAGAGATCAGCTTGGCGGCTAAAGCAATGCGATTCATCACCGCGCTGAGATCTTGTGCCTCGGCTGAGAAACTCTGAAGTTCCTGTAGAACGTGACGAGATAGCGTTGTACAATCACGATCCAGAGAGTGTTCTTGAGCTAAGGACCGATCCACATCTGTCATATTCTTCTCCCTCCCTATTGGGTCACGCATTCGTAGAAGAGGCTAGCTACCCTGCGGTAGTGCCTCAATCTCGCTGAATGCCCAACCCTCTTTACTTTCTATCTTAGGGAGGCATTTTGGATGGCGCTTCTAACTTTAGAAGAACTAAAGAAACTTTATGACGAGCTATAGAAATTATAGGAAGGGGAATGCAATCTTCATAATATTTTCCCTATAGAAAGTCACTACCTGAGGTCAGATCTAGTTAAATTAACTTGATTCAAGCGTAAAAAGACTTTATGGGAGAACATAGACGAATTGGCATTCTCACCAGTGGTGGAGATTGTGCTGGGTTAAATGCCGTAATTCGGGCAGTGACTCATCGGGCGGTGGGAACTTACGGCTGGGAGGTTATGGGCATCTACCGCGCGACTCAAGGGTTGATGAGCCGTCCGCCTCAAGCGATCGCATTAGATGTCGAAAAGGTTGATGCGATCTTAACTCAAGGTGGAACAATCCTCGGAACGACCAACAAAGGCAATCCGTTTGCGTTTCCGATGGCGGATGGAACCCTGCGCGATCGCTCGGATGAAATTATTGAAGGGTATTATCAGTTAGGACTTGATGGACTAATCGGAGTTGGGGGAGATGGTAGCCTAGCGATTCTTCGCAAAATTGCTCAGCAAGGCAATCTGAAGTTTGTCGGGATTCCCAAAACCATCGACAACGACGTGAGCATCACAGAGCGATCGATTGGATTTGATACGGCGGTGAATATTGCGACGGAGGCTCTAGACCGCTTACACTTTACTGCCGCTAGCCACGATCGCGTGATCGTCCTGGAAGTGATGGGACGAGATGCCGGTCACATTGCGATCAGTGCTGGGATTGCAGGCGGGGCTGATGTCATCCTGATTCCAGAAATTCCTTACACGATCGAAAAGGTATGTCAGAAAATCCGAGAACGTCAGGCGCAAGGACGGCACTTCTGTCTCGTCGTGGTATCCGAAGCGGTTTGTACGGAAACTGGGGAAGCGGTCAAAATTAGCGATCGCTTTGGGGAATGCCGGTTTGGTGGAATTGGTCAATACTTAGCTGACCGAATTTCGGTCTGTAGCGAAGCTGAAACGAGAGTCACGGTTTTAGGGCATACCCAAAGAGGTGGTATTCCCTCTCCGCTCGATCGCTTAATTGCCTCTGCCTTTGGCGTGGGAGCGGTGGATCTCCTTGCCAACGGGCAATACGACCATATGGTGGCCTGGCAAAACCGCCAGGTTGTTGGCGTGCCGATTGCCGAAGCGATCGGTCAATATCAAGCGGTCGATCCCAATGGTACTTTGGTCAAAACAGCTAGGGGTTTAGAGATTTGCCTGGGAGATTAGACAATTTACCTCTAAATTGAATGGCACTGAGTTAGGGAAAAGGTGTTGTTGGTAAACCCCAAGATTGGAGGGAGACCCTCCAATCTTGGCAACTTACTTCAATCGATTTTGGCAAAGATTCAGACGCCTGCGGCTGATGCTAATGATGCTGGATACGAGAGGTTTTCTGGCTGAAACGAATGCAACACATTCATTTATCGTTCCCAAGAGGATAGTAATGACGAGTTCGCAAAAATTCTTCTTCATAACATGAAAAAATTAGCCACGAACTAATTTCTAAAGTATCCAGTGGCTCGTACCAGTGATTTCTTATTTAAGCAATGTTAATTTTTGATAACACTGATAGAAGGTTAATTAGATGTTCTAACTATTCTGACACCAATTTTCCGACTATTACTTTCAACAGCGAAATCAATGACGTTGACAGAATAATTGAATTTTGAGAGAATAACTGAGATAAATATTCAGGCATGGATTTGGGGCATATGAAAACTATTAATACTACCTTCCATGATGAAAGTTGCAGTAATTCTGCCAGTCTACAATGAATCAGATTGCCTAAAGAAAAGCTTTGGCTTAGTTTCAGAATTTGCTCAAAAAAATAAATTATATCACTTTATATTTGTTAACGATGGCTCAACAGACGATAGTTTAAAAATCTTGACGGAACGAGCTAAAAAAATATCGAACCCCTCAATTAATTTAATTTCTTATCATCCTCGTCAAGGCAAAGGATTCGCAGTTAAGCAGGGAGTTACTTGGATAGATGCGGACTATATCTGCTTCACTGATAGCGATCTAGCTTATTCTCTAGAACACCTTGAGTTACTAGTAGAGAAATTAGAAAAAGAAAAATTTGATGTTGTTATCGGCTGTAGAAATTTAGATAGCAGTAACTCTACCTCTGTAAGCTTCCAAAGGAAAGTCGTAGGGAAAATTTTCAATATAATTTCTAGAATTCTTCTCAACCTAAACTTTACTAATATGCAAGCTGGATTGAAAGGATTTAGAAAAGAGCCAGCTAAGGAGCTATTTAAGAGGCAGTTAATTCATGGATTTTCCTTTGATGTAGAGTTGCTTTACTTAGCTAGGAAACATAACTTTAGCATTGGAGAAATTCCAGCAAGAGTTACAAAACAACACCTTTATAAATTATCCAAAGTTAATATTATTCAAGATTCTGTAAATATGTTTATTAGTCTTTTGAAAATTTTATGTAATGACAAAGCAGGGCGATATGAGTAGGTCAATATTATTAAGTTTTGATGTTGAAGAATTTGATATACCCGAAGAATATGGTGAGTCGATCGAGGATTCAATCCAAATAGAAACATCTTTAATAGGGTTAAAAACAATTCTTTCCCTCTTAGAAAAATTAGAGATTGCTGCCACGTTCTTCGTAACAGCTAATTTTGCCCTTCATCATCCAGGATTAATAAAAGAAATCTCAAATAACCATGAAATTGCGTCTCATGGATTCTATCATTCTACTTTTTGTTTAAAAGACCTAGCAACCTCGAAACAGATATTAGAAGAACTCACTGGTACGGAAGTCGTTGGTTTCAGAATGGTAAAACTTCAATCTATTGATGATTTAGAAATAGAACGAGCTGGATATAAATATAGTTCTTCGATGAATCCAACTTATTTACCTGGAAGGTATAATAATTTTTTTAAGAAGAGAACAGCTTACTATTCAGGCCAATTACTCATTCTTCCTATTTCAGTCACGCCACTCATTAGGTTTCCTCTATTTTGGTTGAGCTTTAAAAATTTTCCTTTACCTTTGATAAAAGTGGCATCTCAGCTGACAATCAACACAGATTCTTATCTTAATATTTACTTTCATCCTTGGGAATTTACTGATATATCTAATTTCAAACTGCCTAGTTATATAAAAAATTTATCTGGTAGCCGAATGGTTAGCAAACTAGAAAATTATTTACTGTGGTTAAAATCACAAGGGAAATTTGTTACAATTTCCGAATTCCAAACTAGCGTGAAAACGCTGCAACCACGGGGAATTGCCCGTACATATGGTGTTCGTGCATAAGTCCTGTAGCTTTCACTTAAAAACAGGATAAAGTTTTCCCGGCTAATAAGCGTATCGATAGTGGTTTTCAAACGAGTTAGGTACACTACTTACTTCCTCTACCTCCGACTCCTACTCCTAAAATGGAATGTATTAGACCCCGCTGAAAATCGCTATATCATTCTTTTTTAACTTCAATAAGCTTAATTACTTCTCTACCAATTGGATCTTTAACTACATGAACATCCTGTACACCATATCCCTTTGCCATTATTAGTGGGATTTCGTCAGGCTTGACCATAAATAAACATTGCTGATTGAAAACTTGCGAATTATCAATTGAAAGGATAGTATATTTCCCCACTGAGTAATTAGTCATTGTAGCGGGTTCAATAGGTGAGCGTTGATATACAGAGGGCGGGTATTGAGTATAAAAAATAATCATTGTGTTTGGACGACGAAATCGATCGCTCACGACAACGCAGCTATAAGAACTTTTCTCAGCATAATTAATTGCCTCTCTTATCCCATATTGAAAGCTTTTTGGTGGTTTCTTGGAAAACCCAACAAAATAAGTCGAAAAGAAAATAATAAGGCTGACTGTAAGTAAAAGTACAGTAGCCAATCGAAAGAATTTTTTTCTACTACCCTTGAATGAATCTGATAATTGAACTAGACCGTAGGCAGATAAAATAGAAAATAGAGGAACTCCTATGATAGAGCGGACATTATCTGCTCCTATTGTTAGTGACGAGGGAATTGGATAAAGTAATAGCCAAATAAACCAAACATTATTCTCTGGCTTATTTTCTTTCTTTAGGTAAAACAAACCAAAGCCAACTGTGATTAACTCAAAAGCAAGAAGTAAGCTAACATTTCCTGATGTACCCCGAGAACTCAATTGTCCAAAAAAGAGATAGCCAGGATAAAAATAGGACAGATAATAAATAATATATTTAAAAGGATTTCTAATTATGCAATCTAGACAGATTGATTGATTCGTTCTTTTCATTAATTCTGGAGATATCCAGTAAGAGAAAAGAAAAATACAAAATAAAATAAAAATTATAGAAGCCAAAATAAATTGCTTTCTATTTGACCATAAATAGCCTCGAAAGATCCAAGCTAGACCTATTAAAAACAAGGGAACGAAAACTCTTGCAGACGTATAAGTGTAAAGGCAACATCCAAATGCAAAACCACTTAAAGGCAAATAATTAGGTTTTTTTAATCCTTTGAAGAATAGAAACAGTGAAAAACAGAATACACATGGAAACAAAATAGTTCTAAACGCAATCCTACTGAGTTGAATATGCCAAGGACAGATAGCTAAAAGCAACGCAGCAGTTATAGCAACCTTTTGATTGAAATACTCTTTGGCGAAACAATACAACGTTAAAATATTCAGAATACCAATTAATGCAGCAGGTAATCTAGTTGTAAATTCATTAAGTCCGAAAAAATAAATGAATGGAATAATTAAAAATCTATAATTTGATTCATCATAGTCAGTTACTGGCCCTTCATAAGTTTTAGAAAAGAGAGGTAAGAATTGACCGTATTGAGTATGTAGGGTTTTGAGGAGTGAATAAGCGTCATAGCCAGCTGCTGCCTCATCCTGCTGAAATCCATTAGGAATAGATGAGAGAAAAATAAGTCTTAACAGAGTGGCAATTAAAAGAGCTGTTAATAAAGGTAAATTGATTTTGTTTTTTAAGGATTTCACGTAAAACATCAAATTACTGTTGGCATAGATGACATTGTAAAGGAGACACCTGGCATGATACCCAAAACAGAACACTTCACCATCGGTGTCGCAGATGATAAACTCGACGACGCATGAGCTTTACTGGCATACAAAGCACATTCTACCGATCGCATAGCAAGCATTCGGCGAAGAGGTCCAGCCTGAAGCCTAACTCTCGTCAATTGAGCTTGGAGCACCTATTGGTCAAACACTAGCAGATGTGTGTAGAGAGATTGTACACGGACGGCGAAAAGGATCTGAAATCCTTCTGCGATCGCTTACACTTGACTGCCGCTAGCCACGATCGCGCGATCGTACTGGAAGTGATGGGACGAGATGCCGGCCACATTGCGATTAGTGCTGGGATTGCAGGCGGGGCTACAGCAGTTTTCTACAAGAGTGAAGTACAGTTTGTCAGGGCGCACGGCTATGCGCCCTGATGCAGGGTGTATTGCACGATCCGAGTTGGCGAACACTCTCAGATCTTAAAAAAATTGAGGTTATCCAGGTATAAATGCTTCGCCCCTACATAAAATTTTCGACTTTGCAGACAGGCTCTAATCGAGTGCCGATTCCTCCCATGTTGAACTGCGATAAACCGTCTCCAATGATTCTTGTTCCACGCTAACTTGATGTCGTCGAGTGGAGGGTTTCTTGCCACCAGGAAAATCGTGCAGCAAGACATAGAAACAGGGGATGATAAACAGCGTTAACAGCGTCGCCAGCGATAAGCCAGAAAACACGACGACTCCCAACGGCTGGAGAAACTCTGAGCCTTCCCCAATTCCTAAGGCAAGCGGGAACATGCCTAAAACAGTCGTAATGGTGGTCATCATAATCGCTCGCAGGCGTTGAGGCGCAGCTTTCAAAATTGCTGTTTGACGGTCAACGCCTTCCTGTTCCACAATCTGGTTGGCTAACTCGACCATAATAATCGCGTTGTTCACGACAATTCCCACCAGCAGGACGGCTCCAACTAACACGGTTGCGCCGATCGCGGTTTGGGTGATGTACAGCCCGAAAATTCCTCCCGCTAAGGCCAGGGGTACCGTGAGCATGATGACCAGAGGGTCAATTAGCGAGTTGTACTGCACGGCCATGACCACGAATACTAAGAATGCGGCTAATCCTCCCAAGAGCTTAAGGGAATCTTGCAACTGCTGATTCGTCTCGCTGGCGGAACTCGGCAGCACGGAGACGCCTTCGGGTAAATCTAATTTTTCCAAGACAACCTTCGTTTGTGCGATCGCATCGCTCAAGGCCGCTCCCTCAGCTAGGTTTCCGGCTATCTGAAATACCTGCCGTTGGTTAATCCGCTGTACCTCTCCCGGTGCTTTTCCCTGTTCAACCGTTGCCACATCTCCTAGGCGGATTTGACGGTTGTTGCTGACCAATAGGGGTATCTGCTCTAACTGGGTCGGACGCTGTACCTGGGATTGATCCAATTGTACTCGCACGTCCACCAAGCGATCGCCTCGTTGCAGTTCGGTTGGCACCGACCCCTCAATCGCTGTCTGGATGGTATCGCCAATCTCCTGTGCCGTTAACCCAAACTCCGCCACTCGCTCCCAATCTGGGCGAATCTGCACTTCGGGTTGCCGAGGATCGGCATCGGGACGAAACCGAGCTAAGGTGACGTTTTCATCCAGTGCTTGCAAGACTTGGCGTCCCGCTTGTTGCAGGTTTTGGGGATCGGCTCCTTGCAGCGCGATATCAATTTCTGCTCCTCGCACGGGTGAGTTGGTTAAGATAATACCCCGCACTTCACCCGGTCTCAACCGGAGGCGAGTATCGACTAAATTGAGCTTTTCAAATTCTTGGCTAACCCGTTGCACGAACGCTTCAACATCGCTACCCGGTTTGAGCGCGATTGTGCTAGAACCGCGCAGGGGGTTTTCTGAGGTATTGCTGCCAAACAGAGAGCCACCTGAAGTGGTAAAGACATTCTCCGTTTCTGGCTGTTTCAGGAGAATTTGGTCAACAAGGCTCATCACTTGGCGGTTGGTTTCTAGGGTAGTGCCGGGAGGAAATTGGGCAAATAGCGAGGCTTGTCCCGTGTTAATCCGAGGTAGGATTTCTTGCGGGATGCGACCAGCTAAAAACAGACTGCCACCGCCGAGAAGGAAAAACGCGATCGCAATAACCATAATCCGATAGCGCAGGATGAAGCCAAGGAAGCGTCCGTAACCGAAGGTTGCTGCCTCAAACCGCAGATTAAACTGCCGCAACGGCCAAAAATGGCTGAGGCGACTCGACCAACGGACTGCCAACAGGCGCGAGGTGAGCATTGGCACCACAGTTAGTGCAACGAGTAAGGACGCCGCGACGGCAAAACTAATGGTGAGAATTAATTCACTAAATAGCAGCGAGAAGAAACCACCAATTAACAAAAACGGTAGCACCGACACTAAATTAGTCGTTGTAGAAGCCAGCAGTGCTGATTCCACCTCCCGACTACTTTGCTCGGATTGGTCGATGAAGAAATTGGGATTTCTCCTCATCTTTTCATCTCCCTCTCTCTGCATCTGGTTGCCTGGAGCCATGCCGACGCCGTCAGCAATAGTTTCCAGCATGACGATTGCATTATCCACGACAATCCCAACCCCTAAGGCCAAACCACCCAAACTAAACACGTTGAGCGATAGACCAAACAGTTGCATTAAGACAATAGCGGCTAAAGTCGCCAGGGGAATGGCGATGACAATAATCAATGTTTGCCGCAACGAACCTAAAAATAGGAGAACGGCAATTGCGGCAAGCAATGTACCGATAAGTCCAGAACTGGTGACGTTAGAAATTGAGTTGCGAATGAAGATCGACTCATCCAGCGTAGAAACGAGTTGCATATCTTCAGGAATCACACCCGACTGCCGGAGTTGTTCGATCCGTTTTTTCACGCCCTCTACGACTGAAATTGTGTTGGCATCCGGTTGCTTCTGAATGCTGACTTTAACCGCCGGTTCGCCATTGAGGAAAACGAACACTCGCTGTTCCTCAGTGCCATCAATCACTTCGGCAAAGTCTCGCAGGTAGACGCGGCGTTGGGGATTAGCAGGTTGTCGGTTAGACGCTTGAGAGTTGGAGGGGATTTCTCTGCTGCCGACTTCAAACGAGAGATTGAGCAGTTCTTTGGCATCCCGAAAACGCCCGACTGTGCGGGTTAGGGGTTCGGAAGTACCCCCTCGCAAACGTCCGCCAGATGTATCTTGGTTGCGCTGTTCGAGTTCATCGAGTACATCTGTTAAACCGATACCCAATGCCTGTAAGCGATTCGGGTCAATCTGAACTCGAACTTCTTCCTGGACACCACCCGCAACGTCTACTGCTGCTACGCCAGGTACGACGCCGAGTTCGCGGCTGAGTTCTTCGTCGGCAAAGACGCGCAAATCGACATCCTGCAAGGAAGGCGAGCGCAAAGCTAATTCATAGACTGGTAGTTGGGAGGGATCGACTTTAAACAAACGGGGCCGCTCGACAATATCCGGTAACTGGCCTTGAGCGCGATTAAAGGCAGCCGTAGCATCGTTTAAGGCTTGGTCGATATTGCCCCCCGGCTGGAAGAACAGGTCTAAACTCACCTGTCCCTCGCGGGTTTGGGAATACACTTGGATGACTCCTTCCGTCGCACTTAAGGCTTCCTCCAAGGGTTTGGTAATTTCCTCAACTGCCACCTCTGGCGACACTCCGGGCGCAGACAGCCGCACGCCAATCCGAGGATAGGTAATCGACGGCAACAGATCGACCTGAAGCTGGTTGAGGAAAAACACGCCCACCACGATGACGCACAACGTCAGCATCAGGGTGCCAATGTGTTGGCGAATCGAGAGCGCACTGAGGCTAAATCCAGACTTGCGATCGTTTTGCATCACCGCTGCTCCTGTTTCTCGGTTTGTGACAAGACGCTCAGACGCACCGTTTCACCAGTTTTGAGTGGCTTCCCACTGCGGGTAACAAATCGTTCTCCCGGTTGCAACCCGGAAAGAATTTCGACTTGACCGTTAATGCGATCGCCAATTTGTACGTGACGAGCCTGCACGGTAGCCTCAGCACCTCTCCCCGTAACAACAAACAGCGTCGCCTCAGACAATTTTGAAGTGAGGTTTCCCCCTTTCTGAACGTCCCCACGTTCCCGCATCCCCGCTTCTCCACGTCCTCTTCCCTCTTTTTGAAGCGCCGTTTGGGGTACTACAACACGGGGGATTGTCCTTGACTCAAAGCTCACTCGCGCCAAGAGTCCGCTGCCAATTCTGCCGTTGCTATTGGGAATCGTAATTTCTACAGGTATCTGACGTGCCGTCGCATCAGCAGCGGGGGAAATGCGAGTGACTCTGCCAGAGAGTGCCTCGTTAGGAAAGGCATCCAATCTCACTTGTACCGTTTGTCCTACTCGGATGTTGGAGAGTTCCAACTCTGACACGGGAACCACCACTTTCACGCTACTGAAATCTCCTAGCCGCAGGACTTCGCCTCCTGGTTGGATTAAGTTTCCGGGTTCGCTAACCTTGGCTAAAACGACTCCTGTAATGGGCGATGCGAGGAGCGTGTAAGATTGACGCTCTTGGCTTTGGGCAACTGCTGCCCGTTGTGCAGCGACTCGGCCTTGAGCAGCGGCTACGGCTTGTTGTTCCGTGGCAATTTGTGCCAGGGCAGAACTGTATTTTTGCTGAGCAGTGGCGGCAGCGGTTTGGGCGCGTTCGGCGTCTTGCAGGGGAATGGCACCCGATTTCTGGAGCGATTGCAATCGCGCGGCATCCACTTGCGCTTGTTGCAGTTCGGCTTTGGCTTGTTCGGCTTGGGCTTGCGCGTTTCTGACCTGATTTTGCGATCGCGT
>DATNPC010000859.1:0-19728 GCA_036703375.1 Allocoleopsis sp. | reverse complement strand
GCTTGCGATCGCGATCCGTTAATTTCCCAGCCAGACGGTTTAAGAGATAAGCGGCTAACAGCGAACCGCTTATGCCAATCCCTGCGATTAGGCTGAGTACGAGCCAAGTTAGCCGGTGTTGTTGCTTTAAATGGTCGTTACGGTGAGCTTGTAAGCGTTCCTCTTGAGCGAGGAATTGCTCGATCTCGGCTTTTGCTCTGTCCATAATTTGCTTACCCTCGCTCGCTTGGGCAACAAACTCCGGTGGATGAAGAGTTTTCTCCGGCTGGAGAGTGCTAAGCTGTTTCAACCGATTCATACTCGTCACTTTGGCTTGGACAAGCTCTCGAATGCGATCGAGCCGTTGAGTTTGTGCAGGATTATCGACCACTAGCTGCTTGAGGCGATCGAGAGAATCTGGCAAAAGGGCAATCTTGGATTCATAAGAGGTGAGAAAATCCTGACGACGAACAATTTCGTATCCTCTCACTCCTGATTCTGCATCTAACAACGCTGTCAGCAATCGTTCCGTTTCGAGCCGGACTTGTTGAGTATGTTGCACCCAAGATTCTGCTTTGTTCGTTTTGAATTGCAACCAGCCAAACGCACACAGTGACGCCACCAGACAGGATACGGGGATAGCTAGGATAAACTTTCCTCGTTGTTGAACTAGCGAGTTGCGCCAGTGAGATGAGTGGTGTTGAGGGTCGGTGTTCATTTGGGCTGACGTGCGATCGAAGATTACCCAGTTACAGGCTGATTCAGGAATTAGCTCAATAGCGTTCAGTGACCAGTGACCTGTTGGTTGCTGTTCGCTGTCTCATTCGAGCAAGAATCCCACCTTACGCTAGCTCGTTTGTACCGCTTGCGGTTGTAGTAAGAGCTTCAATGTGTTTGTAGTTTTCTTTCGCATCTGCTTTGTAGCAGCACGAGAAGGGGCATATCGCGCTTGCGGTCGTACACGGGTTAGCGGCTTTCGCACTCGTCGGACAACTGACTACAGTACATAGCCCACTGTCGGTTATCATCTTAAAGCTAAGTGTGTCTTCCTATGCCAGCAATGCTTGCCTTTCGGTAGGAGTTTCTGCCCAGAGGCTAGATGACCAAAAGACATCTCACGTTTGATGAGCAATTCACAACCCCCTACGAGGTTCCAGGGAAAGGGTTGAAAGCAAAAAGTAACTTTCAGCTCGTTTTGCCACGAACCGTTTAATCCTTTCTCTTTTCCTGCCGAACGCTGCCGCGAAGCGTTAATTAAAGAGGCGTGGGAAACCTGGAAAGCTTTAACTGGGTCGCATTGATTGAGCAAAATTATAAATAGCTCCACACATCACCGTGAAAGTATTGATTATGAAGTTTCAGCTCAATAGCTCTGGTGGCAGGGTATCTCAGCTTTCTCGTATCTCAAAATTAGTAGGGTCGAGAAGGTCAATTGAGGTAATGAGCAAGGGCACTCTGTGTGCCCTCTGCTTTGTGGTGTCCTCAGCGATTGCTATACCAGCCAAAGCAGCTGAACGCTTAACTCTGCGCTTGGGCCCCTTTGAGCGATCGGTCGCGATCGATGATTTAGAACAGTTTGCTGAAACGGGTCAGGTGACATCAGACCTCAAGCCCTACCAAGCTGTACTGACGCCTCAGGTACGGCAGATGTTGACTAGACACCTCCAGATTGACCCGAATATGACGGAGAAGTTTATCAATGACTTACTCCGTTCGTCGGATGGTGCGCGCTTACTGGAAAAAGTAGGTCTAGCACTCCCCGATAGCAGCTTAGATCAATTACAAGCGGCACTATTTATCGCTGCACGGCAGGCGGACGGGTTGAGCGTGTTGGGGTTTTTACGAGCTTACCCCGAAGAAAACGTGACCGTCGATGCATCGAGTGCGATCGCGATCGCGCTTCAGCTCAATCTCTCTTACTGGCAGAGCAAAGCAGTCGGTCCCCTGCTAGAACAGGAACTGAGCGTGACCGACGGTTCCCGCTTCCGTCCTAGTTTCGATCCGTCGGAGTCGGGTCCTCAATACGTACAAGAGCAGACGGTGATGCTGCGCGATCGACAGCGCAATCGCTCCATTCTCACAGACTTTTACTGGGCTGCCCATACTGACGGGCCGCTGGTTTTTCTCTCCCACGGTTTTGGGTCTGACCGTAAATTTTTAACTTACTTGGCACGCCATTTAGCCTCCTACGGTCTTACCGTTGTCTCGATCGAGCATCCTGGCAGCAACTTTAGTTGGCTCAGTGGTGTTTCCTTAGGCGGCAGTCCTGGCGATTTACTGGCAGCATCGGAGTTTATCGATCGCCCGAAGGATGTCAGCTTTGTGCTAGACCAGTTAGCTGTAATGAATCGGGAAGATGGCGAACTCCGGGGTAAACTGAATACGCAACAAGTCACTGTAATTGGTCACTCTCTAGGCGGTTACACCGCCTTAGCGTTAGCTGGAGGAGAACTCAATCTCAAGGAACTGCGCCAGTTTTGTAAAAATAGCAGCCCGCTCGGACGAGCGCCTGCGGACTGGTTTCAGTGTGCGGCAGCGGATTTACCTGATGTCAAGGAGCAACTGCGCGATCGACGGGTGGTTCAGATCGTTGCCCTCAATCCCATGACAGGGCGATTATTTGGTAGCAAGGGTCTGTCTAAAGTGACGATTCCTACGATGATTTTGACCGGAACGGAAGATGCGATCGCTCCGTCGTTAGACCATCAGCTACGACCTTTTTCTCAGTTGGGCGGCCCTAAGTACCTGATTTCCGCGATCGGTGGCACTCACTTAAGCGTTACCGATCGAGCAAATCTCAACGACGCCTTAGCTCGCAGTACCCTGGTTAAAGAGCATATCGGTCCAGAAGCCGATCCCTTGCGACGCCTAGTTCGAGGTGTCACTTTAGCCTTCATCAAACAATTGACGCCTGAAGCTGACACCTACAAACAGTTTTTAACTCCTGCCTACGCTCAATCGCTCTCAACGCCAACCATGGCTTTGCGCCTGAGTAAAGAATTACCAGCAACCATGGCCACCTGGTTTCAAGTTTTAGCGGTTGGCAATCAGCAGGTTGCCATCCGCCTTCCCGATCTGAGTCAATTCTCGTTAAACGCCTTTAAATGGCGTTTTTCTGTCTCCTCTAACACGGTGTCACAAGTGGATTGTTGTACAGGTCAACTCAATCAAGTCTTTACCAACCTCGCCGTTCATTCCCAGCAACGCTTGACTAACATTAGCTGAACGATCGGCCGTTAACTAACTTGGTGACGGTGAAATTCGATGACATTTTGTTTAATCGTGACTTCGTAGCCTTCAAAAAAGTCTTGCCCTAACAATCCAATCGGCATGCTAGCAGGCGCGATCGACACGAGCATTTTTCGCTTGAGGCGACTATCGATTTCCACCGACTTGACATAGGCAATCGGCAAAGCCACGACTGACCCATCTGCGACGACGCTCTTACTAACTCCTACTGGCTTCAAGTTCAATTCATAGGCCATTGCTAGGGTAATCAGAGTGCTAGTGGCACCGGTATCAAAGAGCATGTCGTATTTCTTTTTGCCATCAAAGGAGACTTCGATAATAGGTGTTCCACCATTTCGACCTTTGATCGGAGTAGAGAAAAATTGCGGACTGACATCACCCTGGGTCGTTTTTTTCGGTGGTGGCGTCGCTTTTTGCTTTGCCTCTGCGAGAAAACGCTGATATTGACTTAGTTTTTGTTGAGCTAGGGCATGCTGGCTACTAGAAGCTGGCACCAATTTCAGCAATTGAATCGCCTGTTGCCAGTGGCTAGCGGCTAAGCTCCAATCCTCTCGCGATACAGCTGATTGACTGATGGTCACTGCACCTGTGGCAATGTCGATGGCTTTTGCGTAAGCCTCAGATGCTGAGATTGGAGTTGTGGTGGCTGTATTGTTCGGCGCTGTAGCTTGCTGTTTTGCCGGTGATGCAGTTTTCGCCGACGATGAGACAGCAGCCTTGGCGGTAGGTGATGTCGCTTGCTGAGTAGAAGGCGACGCGGCAGGTTTCGCCGCAGACTGGGCCGCAGGTGCGACGGTTTTCTTGTGGGAAGGAGAGGCAGCGGATTTGGCGGCTGGCGAAGCGTTAGGGCTAGACGATGACGAGGCTGAGGATGTAGCCGCTGCTGGAGTCGAAGGGTTGGCAGCATCGTTGCTGCTACAGGCAACGCTGCTCAATGCCAAAATTCCTGATAGAGCAATCAGGGTGCCGGTTCGGGGAGACAGTCTCAGCATAGATTAATGATTGATATCCCTGGGCAAAGCGGGAGAAACACTTGTCCCTTGCAGTCGGCTTAGCCCCGCCTGCATCAGAATGGCAAGGTAAGTAGAAAAAATTTTACTTATAGAAAAAAGGAAATAGTAAAGCCAATCTTACCCGATATCAAACTTATCTCTTGCTAGAGGGGGATGTCAATCAAAACGCCTGTAGTACCGTCAAACGTCTTCTCCCAGTCAGGATTTAAAATTGACTGGCAATTAACTCGGGTCCGGTTGTCTGAGTTATGCGTTCTAGAAATATTGGCTTTAAGCCTGCTGCTTTAGCACCCTGATAGTCTTGTTTGAAGCTGTCACCAATATGCCATGCATCCGGGGGTTCGCAGTAATGTTTTTGTAAGGCAATAGTAAAAATTTGTGGGTCAGGCTTGGCAAAACCTACCTCTGTTGAAATCGTAATGGAGGTAAAAAATTCCTCTAGTTTCAACGCTTTTAAAACCGAGTAGAGACGAGAATCAAAATTAGATAAGATACCTAACTGAATCCCAATTCGTCGCCATTGTTCTAGGGCAGGGAGAACATCAGGATAGATAAACCAGGGTTCTGCGGTTGTGAAGTGGTCGTATAATTCTGCAAAGAAATCGGAAAAATCAGCAAACTCCTCGAAAACACCAGCTTGCCGGAACGTAGTTTGAGCGATCGCTTCCCACCATTCAAATTCGCGCCGGGGAATCTCTTGCGAGTCGGTTCCTGGAAAAACTGGTGGATCGGCAGCAGCAAAGGCATTAAAGAACGCTTCATTCAAGACTTCAGGTGAGGTTTGGACGCCAAACTTCCGCGCAATCGCGCCATAAACTTCGCCCACACTCCCCCGAATCCCAAATAGTGTGCCAACAGCATCGAGAAAAATGACTTTTGGTTGTGACATTGTGGTTAGTTATTTGTTATTGGTTGTTAGTTATTAGTCCCCTTGACCAACAACTAACAACTATTAACCACTATCATCTACCAGACAGCAAATCTATCACGGGTTGAGCTAACCAGTTAAACCCTACTCGCAACTTGTGGTCTATGGTCGGCATGCGATAGAGGTAGGCAAGACGCCGAGCGAGATAGGCTAAAGATCCATCGAGCTTGATTCCTAAACCTGCCAATGTGGCATTGTCTGTCCCTAAGGTCATCATCTCGCCTAAGTGCTGATAGCGGAAGGGAAGCAGCGGCCGTCTGGTGAGGGAAGCCCAAATATTCCAGGCTGCATAGTCGGCCTGCTGGAATGCTGATTGTGCGGTACTCGGAACTTGTTGACCTTCTGCATCGCGGCAATTGGCTAAGTCACCTAGGGCAAAAATTTCTGGATGGTCGATCGCTTGTAGTGTGGGTTCGATCAGGAGTTGACCCCGTTTGTTGTGCTTGAGGGGAAGCGATCGCACGACGGGTGCTACAGTGGTTCCTACTGTCCACACGACTAAATCTACAGGAATTGTATCGACTTGTCCTTTATATAACAGTGAAATGGTATTCGACCCGACAGACTCTACTTCGGTTTCCAAGTCAATCCAGACTTTGCGATCGTCTAACGCTTTTTGCGCTGCCTCTCGATTAAACTCTGGAGAAGTTCTGAGAATGAGTTCGCTCAGTTCAATTAATCGCAGCCGTCCCCGTTCTCCCAATCGTTCAGCTAGTTTGCACGCTAACTCCACCCCACTATAGCCAGCACCAACAATGGCTACCCGGATTTTATCCTTGTCGGATTCTTCCAAAATCCGCAGCCGTTCTTCTAGGCGATAGGCATCGGTAATGGTGCGAAATGGCATGGCATATTCAGCTACCCCTGGTGCCATGTCGAGCGGTGTCTCTCCACCTAGGGTCAATACCAAGCGATCGTAAGAAAATTCTGGCCCATCGTGCAACTGCACGCGCTGGTCATCGACATTAATTCCAGCGACAGTAGCCTGAGTGAAGCGCACACCGGTGTTGACCAGAAGTTCTTCAAACGGTGGAGCAATTTCCCATGTCTGGAGTTCGCCAGTGAGTAATTCATACAAAAGTGGCGAAAATAAGAATCGATCGTTTCGATCGACCAAGATGATTTCTGGTTTTTGGGGTTTTTCCCAAGGCAGTTGGCTCAAGCGCAGGGCAGTATAGAGACCCCCAAAGCCTCCACCGAGAATACAGATGCGGGTGGGTTGTTCTGTCATCGTTTAAAGCACGGGCGTCCGAGCAGGGAAACTACTTTCAGGATAACAAGGATAGTTTGGAGCTAGCGATCGCGCGGAGTGAGGTTTTTCCCTACTATTTACTCACCACTCAACTGATTGGTCTTCTCAAAAATATCGTTGGGTCATTGCCCGAATTTGCTCAACTAATTTGCTGCTGGCTGTCTGGGGAAAGGGGAAGCTTTCAAAACAAGTTCTGTGGGTGTAGCGAGTATCACCTTTCAGAGTAGAGCTTTGAGTTTCGACTTGGTGACGACTTCTTCCCGGCTTATTTGCTCTACACTATTATGTGGAACGGGAGCATCCCAATGTTGCAAAAATACCAGGCGATTAGAAATCGCGGCTACACAAACAAAGCCTGCCTCTGCAGGCTAGATGTATTAGTCCGCGCAGGCGGACTTAGTTTGTATAGCCCCAGACTTCCAGTCTGAGGGACAATTTACACATTTGGGATGCTCCCTGTGGAACTCGTTGGTAAATGTTTTCTTCATAACGCCTTGTATATTGGCGTCGCCAGTTTTTATATTAGTAAATTTTATCAACATCACTCCGAGAGAACCACTCTTTAGCAGTGTCGAGAAATTAAAAGAGCCACCTCCCTTTATGAACTTTATGAACCGGAAACGCTCGCCCAAGAAGACTCCTCAATCCAACTCTGCTGATGAATCACCTGCCACAGAACAGCAGGACGCTCACAGTGAGTGAACTATTCCCTGTGGTTGGAATTGGGGCCTCTGCGGGGGGACTGGAGGCATTTACTCAGTTGTTGAGCCATCTGCCCAGGGATACGGGTATGGCATTTGTGCTAATTCAGCACTTAGATCCCAAGCACAAGAGCTTGTTGAGAGAGATTCTTACCAGGGCAACCCCAATGCCTGTGGTTGAAGTGAGCGATGGCATGGCAGTGGAGCCGAACTGTGTTTACGTGATTCCACCCAACACCAAAATGGTAATCCAAGAAGGAGTGCTTCAACTGACACCGCGTGAGAAAAATCGTGGTGTCCCCATGCCCGTCGATGCATTTTTTCTTTCATTGGCAGAGGCTCGGGGCAATAAAGCGATCGCAATTGTTCTGTCTGGGGGAGATTCCGATGGCGCACGGGGACTAGAAGCCGTGAAAGGGGCAGGTGGCATTACGTTTGCTCAGTGTGAATCATCGGCAAAAGTCAGCAGTATGCCGAATACCGCTGTCGCCACAGGTCAGGTAGATTTTATCCTGCCGCCCGAAGAAATTGCCGAGGAACTGGCAAAATTTAGCCGTCATCCTTATGTCGCTCACCCCTCGCAGAAGAAAGCTGTTGAACCACTCTCTGATAGCGAGACTGCCCTACAAGCCATTTTTACGTTGCTGCGAACGGCGACAGGGGTAGACTTTACCCTTTACAAACACACCACCTTGAAGCGGCGAATTCAGCGGCGGATGGTGCTCTACAAGCTGGAAAGTTTGGAAGATTACGTCACCTACTTGCGATCGCACTCAGCGGAAGTGCAGGCGCTGTACGAGGATGTTTTGATCAATGTCACGAGTTTTTTCCGAGACGCTGGAGTGTTTGACACCTTAAAAAGCAAAGTGTTTCCGGCGATTACCAAAGATAAAGCGCTGGGAGTACCAATTCGCATCTGGGTGGCGGGATGTTCAACGGGGGAAGAAGCTTACTCGATCGCCATTTGCCTGCTGGAGTTTTTAGAGAACCAGGCAATCAAGCCCCCGATCCAGATTTATGCTACAGACATTAGCGATCTGGCGATCGAAAAAGCCCGGACAGGCTTTTATAAGCAGAGTCTGGTGGCGGATGTCTCCCCGGAACAGCTACAGCGTTTCTTTGTTCAGGTCGAGGGGGGGTATCAGATCAGCAAGTCCGTGCGCGAATTGTGTGTCTTCGCCAAACAGAACTTGTGCAGCGATCCGCCCTTTTCCAAGCTAGACCTGATTAGCTGTCGAAACGTGCTGATTTATTTGACAGCAGCGTTGCAGAAGAAAATTCTGCCCATCTTCCACTATGGTTTGAAGCCCACGGGCTTTCTGATGTTGGGTACCTCAGAGACGACGGGTGAAGCTTCAGATTTGTTTGCCCTGGTGGACAAAAAGCACAAGATTTATTCTAGAAAATTAACACCGGCTCGGCTGACGCTGGATCTAGTCGCCAACAACTATCCCAGCGAAATCGCTAAAGAAAGAGACCCCAGAATCGATAACAATACCTGGAATGACCTCGACTTGCAGAAAGAGGCAGACCGGATTGTTTTGGATCAGTACGCCCCAGTCGGCATCATTATCAACAATGATTTAGAGATTCTCCATTTTCGCGGGCAGACCAGTCCCTATCTAAGGCGTGTCATCAATTAGCTACACATCCCGTACCAGTAGTGAATTCTGGCTGTCAGGCTCGTTCGAGCTTTATAGCCGTAAAAGCCTTGCTCTGACAGCATTCTACATTTAATTGATGACACGCCCTAGAACCGCCTCCAGGCAGAGCGACGCTCAACCTGCTAAAAATGGCAAAAGAAGGCTTGAAGCTAGAGCTGCGCACCGCTCTCCACCAGGCAAAAAAGCGAGAGATGTCGGTGAGAAAGGAAGGTTTGGAGATTAGAGAACGCGAACAGGTCAGACAGGTCAATCTAGATGTTATTCCCTTCAAAGTGCGTGGCTTAGAAGAACGCTACTTTTTAGTGCTGTTTGAAGAAGCTCCCCTAACCGCAATTCCTCAATCAAATGAGACTGGTTTTAGCGAGACTAAACCTCGGCGAGGGAAGCAAACAAGCGATAAGCAGGAGATTGCCCGACTTAACCAGGAGCTAGCAACGACTAAAGAGTATCTGCAATCGATTATTGAGGAGCAGGAAGCCACCAATCAAGACCTGAGAGCGGCGAATGAAGAGATTCTATCGAGTAACGAGGAGTTGCAAAGCAGCAATGAGGAACTAGAAACCGCCAAAGAGGAGATTCAGGCAGCCAATGAAGAACTCAATACGATTAATGATGAACTGCATCGGCGTAACCTTGAATCAACGCAGGTTAGTAGCGATTTGCAGAATTTAATCAGTAGTACGAATATTCCTATCCTGATGCTGGGCAGCAATCTGTGCATCCGCTGCTTCACACCGCTAGCTCAAAGCCTTCTGCATTTGATTCCTACGGATGTTGGGCGACCCCTGAGAGATATCAACCATACGCTGAATGTGCCGGATTTGGAATCACAGATTTTAGACGTGATAAACACCCTCACGACCAAGGAACAGGAAGTTCAAGACCAGGAGGGGCGTTGGTATGACCTGCGAATCCGTCCTTATCGCACGATCGACAACAAGATTGATGGGGCGGTGGTGATGTTGATGGATATTGATGCCCTCAAACGCAGCATGGAACAGCTTGAATATTCCCGGAATTACGCTCAAGCGATCGTGGAAACCGTGCGAGAACCTCTGATTGTGTTAGATAAAGACTTGCGAGTGCTCACAGCCAATCAATCATTCTATCGGACCTTCCAGGTTGGGCCCGCCGAAACAGAGCAGCAGTTGCTCTTCGAGCTAGCGAATGGTGAGTGGAACATTCCCGAATTGAGAGAGATGCTGGAGGAGATTTTGCCCAACGATACCCAGCTTGAAGATTTTGAGGTAGAGCAGAATTTTGCTCAGATTGGGCATAAAATTATGCTGCTGAATGCTCGGACGATGACTCAAGCTCAAAACGGTAAGAGCATTCTGCTAGCGATCGAAGACATCACCGAGCGGAAACGGCTGGAAGCAGAACTGACCCAAACTTTGGCTCAAGAACAGTCAGCCCGTGGTCAAGCAGAAGCAGCGAATCGCGCCAAGGATGAGTTCTTATCCATGGTCTCTCACGAACTCCGCAACCCCTTGAGTACCATTCTGCTCTGGACGCAGTTGCTGCTTAGGCAAGAGTTTGGCGACGCTAGAATGACTCGGGCACTTGAGGCGATCAATCGGAGTGCTAAGGTACAGTCCAAAGTGATTGAAGATCTCTTAGACATCTCCCGCATTACTTCAGGTAAGCTCTGTTTAGACGCCCGTCCGCTCGATCTTGCCTCGGTGATTGGAGCCGTGATCGAGCTTGTTCAGGTGTCAGCGGACGCTAAACAGATTCAAATTTCATCCCAGCTTGAGCCTGGGGTTGAACAGATCGTGGGTGATTCAGAGCGTTTGCAGCAAGTCATCTGGAACTTACTGTCTAATGCCATCAAATTCACGCCAGCTGGGGGACGAGTAGACGTTACCCTAGAATCCCTTGATGCTCAAGCCCAAATTACTGTCAGTGATACGGGGCAAGGGATTAGTGCCGACTTTTTGCCCTATGTGTTTGATCGTTTCCGTCAAGCCGATAGCTCCCTAACTCGGTCAAATTTTGGTCTTGGCTTGGGATTGACGATTGTTCGGCATGTGGTAGAACTTCACGGCGGTACAGTTCAGGTTGAAAGTCCCGGTATTGGGCAAGGGGCAACGTTTACCGTGAGGCTACCGCTGCAAGTGAATCTGGAGGAGAATTCATCAGTGTGTGCTGGGAAAAGTGCTCTCTCCATCGACAAGATCAGAGTGTCTGCCGAAGACATTCCATCGCTAGTAGGCGTGGGGATTTTACTGGTGGATGACGAGGCGGATACACGCGAGTTATTGACGACAGTGATGGAACACTATGGAGCCATAGTGACGGCAGTTGCATCAGCAAGAGAGGCGATTGCCACACTGAAGACCAATCCCAGAGACTATGATGTGCTGTTGTCTGACATCAGTATGCCAGAAGAGGACGGCTATAGGCTGATTCGGCAGGTGAGGGCACTCAAGTCCGAAGCCGGAGGACAAATTCCAGCCGTTGCTCTAACTGCCTTGGCTAGCAGTGAGGATGAAACAGAAGCGATCGCCGCAGGTTTTCAAAGGCATCTTGCTAAACCGCTCGAACCCAATCAACTAGCGTTTGTCGTGGCAACTTTAGCGGGACGCGCCAAAATAATTAAAAGTTCGTAGTTGCGCTGTCTTCCCTGAAGTACAATGACGAACACAATGATCATCACTACCAAGGGGGGAGGGAGGGCGAGTACACCTCGCCCTCCATCGGTAGTTTTGAGTTTCGACTTGGTGACGACCGATAAGTTAGGAGAGATTTTGTGGTAAAAAAAAGCGGTCTAGAAAGGTTTGGGCTTCTTTCTTTTCCTGTCCCTTGATATGTTGTTTGCAGAAGCTGACAAAATTTTGAAGACTCTCAGGGCTTGCTGACATCGTTGTGGATTCACTCTCTAAGATAAAAGCCGCAGATACCGCTACAAATATCCCCCTACTTCTTAACACTGGTTTTCTCAAATAACGTTACTTTCCTAACAGAGTTAGACGTCTATTCCCGTCAATTCAAAGCCCATCTCTACATTAAATCTTTAAAATATATCTAAAGATAGATGCTGTATAATTCTTAAAAGATTAGCTAATAAACTTTAAGCAGCAATTAAAGCTGAGTTAGGCTAGAAACTACTAATTTCTAGCTTGGACAGGTTTTGCTGTAAATCAACCCGAAACGACCTGAAAGCAGACGGTGAAACGCAGGAAATGTTATCGGTGAGGAGATTGGGTTTGTGCGTTGAGACCGGAGGCTCAGGACTACTTTGAATATCGCTTCAGCAGGGTAACACTGATGCTGTACCAGCTTGCTAAAGAGATAGTTAATAATACCCAGTCGTAAGCATCTATCCAATGTTAAACGATACCAAACTTTCAGTACTTCGACCGGAATACGAGCAACTCTTTGCTAACTGCAAAATTCGTCGCAATTGGGTAGCGCGAATTGGGCAAGTGACGCAGACCATTCTGACTAATCGCGATCGCTATGAGAAAGTTGCCAAAGTCGTGAATCCCTTAATGCCTTGGTATGTTGTGGGACTCCTTCACAGCTTGGAAACCAACTTTGATTGGCGCAGCCATTTACATAACGGCGATCCACTCACCAACCGTACCGTTCGTTACCCTCCCGACCGTCCTCAACAAGAACCCTTCAACGGATGGGCAGTGGGTTACACCTGGGAAGAGTCGGTGGTAGATGCCTTATGTAGTATGGGGTTTGACCGGGCAAAACAGTGGGATCTGCCAGGTGGCATCCTCTGGCATCTGGAATGCTATAACGGCATGCAGTATCGCACTAACGGTCTGTACTCCCCTTATCTCTGGTCGGGAACCAATTGGTATCAGAAGGGCAAGTATGAGAGTGCCACGCAGTATAACCCTGAATTAATGTTTGAACGGGTAGGCGCTGGGGCTGTACTGTTCTATATGTACTATAAAAATTTACTGTCACAAGAGCAGACCAAAGCAACGGCTTGGACGACGGCTACTGCTGCACCTAACGCGATGAGTGTAGGGTCAGGAGCAAGAAGCGATCGCACTTCTGTTGCAACGCTTGCACCTCCACCTCCTGCGACCCCAGCGTCCTCAAGTGCAGGCAAGCTCACGATCAAAAACCCTACAGGTCAGGGAACATACCTGAAGCAGTCAACCGCTCAGTCCAATATGTTACCTGACAACCAAAAACGCTGGTTGAACAATAATAGCGAACTGCCCCTGCTCCAATGGAGTACGGTAAACGATCACTATACAATTGCCCTAAATGGCTCACTCGATGGATTGCAGACGTGGTTTGTTTACAAAAATCACGTCACGATTGAGCCGTTAGGACAACCGCTCCAGCAGAACGTGCCAGGAAACCCTCCCGCGCAGCCACTTTCGATGCTGCAACGTGCTCCTAGCAACTCAGTGGTAGAGGCAGCCAAAGCTCCTGCGGCTCCGACCAACTCGTTGTATGGTGGCCCGTCTGGAAAAGTCCCGCTTCCAGCGATCGCGATTATCAAAGAATTTGAAGGATGTTATCTCAACGCTTATCCCGATCCTCTAACCGGAGGTAAGCCGATTACCATTGGCTGGGGATGTACGCGCAAAAGAGATGGTAGTGAATGGTCGCTCGGTGAGAGAATTACTCAGCAGGAAGCTGACGACTTATTGATCCATCAGCTCGATCGCGATTATCTGCCGCCCTTAGAAAAAATTCCCGTATGGAACGAGCTACACGTTAACCAGAGGGCAGCGTTGTTGAGTTTTGCCTACAACTTAGGTGCTCGCTTTTATGGAAATGATAACTTCCAGAGCATGACGAGAGTCTTGGCAAACAAGCAGTGGGATGAGATTGAATCAACATTCCTAAAGTATAGGAATCCTGGAAGTAATGTTGAAGCTGGACTCAAGCGGAGGAGGTTGGCTGAAGCCAAACTTTTCCTGACACCTCCTGCCAGTCCAGAAGTATCTAATCCTCCCTCTGCACCATTCCACAATTTTGCAACGGCAGCTCCTGCCTCTGTTCCCTCACAGAGCTTCGCAACGGCAGCACCGAGTGCTTCATCCGTCCCCACCAACGGCAGTGACAATTATCTCTGGGTGCAACAACAATTGATTCGCCTGTGTATTTTAGATCCACCCGCCGACGGGAAGTGGGGAAAGCAAAGTAAAGCCGCTCTCGCCTCATTCCAACAGCTGAAGGGACTATCAAGTACTGGAGAAATTGACAATGCTACGTTAGCTGCGTTAGGTAGCACTCAAGAACTGATTCCCCTCAAATTAGGTACAGATTTTGCTTCTCGCCTGACTCAATACATGATGAAGAAAGGGTACTTCGTACCGAGAGGCGATCGTAGATATTCAATCGTTTACGTTCATTCTCTCAACGAACAGTTTCAACCCACACCCAGCACCCCAGATGCGTGGGACGATCGGCGGATTATCCTAGAAATTCCTAACAATGGAGTGCCTCGGATTGTCAATCACTGGACGGCCACCTGCGATCCTGGCTTAGTCCCAACCCAGCGATCGAGAATTGCTGGTGGTGTAGCTCAAGTAGCATTTGGTCAGTATCAAGCTTGGCAACATGGTTTGCACGGTGGCTCGGGACGTAATGCTCCTTATCCAGCGTTAGTGCAGGTGGGTCCTGTCGATATTATGAGAGATACCAACCGTAATTATCGGCGAGATTCTGGAGACACACTGGTAGAAAAGAGTACCGGTAATGGTATCAACCAGCATCATGGGTGGAATGCATCTGAGGTGGGCTTTAACTCAGAAGGATGTTTGGTCGGTAAAAACGTTCAGGGACATCATGAGTTTATCGATCTGTGCAAGCAAGATGTGCGATATCAAGTCAATTCCGGTTACACCTATTTCACAACAGTGATTGAAGCAGCCGATATCTAGCGTTTCTCAAATAGATGAGGTATGGATTGAACGCTTAAGCTCATCTCCGAGTGGAAGCCTGCGTACTTCCACTCGGACTTGCTGCGAGCGAATATTACTTACTTGACATCGGCAAATTTGAGAATAGAGTTGGTGCGATCGCTAACAGCAACATCAGCAAGATTGTTGAAAGTGGTGCAAAACTCCCTAGGAGCTAGCGCTCACAAAGCCGAAGGTATGGAGCCAATCATCTATGTCAGTCTAGATTGCTCCCGAACCTATCCTTCTGACACATAGATATCTGTCACCTTTCGATCTTTGTATTCAATATCAGTTACCCATCTTGTGATTTTACTTGTGATTTCATCAGCACTGCTGCTGATAAGGAGGCAATAAAGGTGATCTACCCCCTCATGTGGGGATTTGATCGTTTTATCTATGTCTAATCTTCTATATTGGTAATAATCGGTATCGTTCTCGATGAATCGGCACTCAAAGCCATTTAATTCCATGATTGTCTTGGCTCTTGTGATGGAGCTACCACGAGAGATATAATGTTGAACTTCTTTTGTAAATTGTCCCGAATTATCCAATAATTTGATTCTTTTTATGACTGGATATAATTGAATACCTCCCATAGGTTGATCGCCTAATCCATATAATCCACCAAGCAATAGGTAGCTATAGGGAATACCAATTAAAATCGATGCAAGTACTTCTTTGACTTTTATCATTACATATTCATATTTATTGGATTAATTTAGATGAAATCCCAGATTCTTCAACTGAATTATTAAATTTACCAACCAACCCAATCCTAACCCAGCCCAAGACGTTCCGCTCAGAATCAGAAAAGCATGAAGTTGACTGAATGATTGAAGTAATTGATTTCCTGCTTTAGTTAATACCCAGATTCCCGCTAGTATCCATCCTCCAATACAGGCTGTAACTAGCCCTAGTAAAAGAGCTACAAATACAAAAAGGTATAAGCCAGGTAGCAAACCCCTTAAAGAAATTTCGGAAACCGAATGAATAGCATTAAACACTGATACCGCTACTACTGCCGCTCCTGTAAGGAATACTAACGCTAGCATGGTTCGTTTAACTTGGCGTCCTCCTAAGACGACGGCTCCCGACCAAGCAAACGTTGCAGTTAAAACCCCAATTGCTAAAAATGGAGCATTGTTCAGCCCCATTACGGCATACCAAAGTCCACTAAATAGGAGCCATTTCCAAGAAATAATTTTGCTCATATTTGCTCATAGTTGTAAGCTATAGCGATTCCCACTTACGTGAGGTACACCAGGCTATTGATTGATCAAGCTTTCAGCCTTAAATCTGTAACTCATTTATTTTAGGAACGCTAGATTTCGATCCAGTTTCCATATTCTAACTGTTAGGTAATACCGGGAAGAGACAACCAGCAGCAGCCTGAGTCCGCGATATACGATAGCTACATGAGATAATAAGCTGTCTTATTCTATCAATTGATTTTGTAAAGACTTCTCTTTAAATTATTAATTATGGAGAGTAAATCAGTAACTGTCCGTACTCGACGCGCTATTATTAAACTGCTCAAGCTAGAAGGAGCGATGGACACACTACCGTTAGCCTCTCGATTAAACGTTACAGCCCTGGCAGTGCGCCAGCACCTGTACTCTTGGCAAGAGGAACAACTCGTCAGCAAACAGTGAGCAGTGAGCTGTTGGTTAGGAACCCAACTTTGATGGAAATTCTGTCTTCACTGAAATAGGTGAATCCTCAGGAGTGCCAGCCGCCACTACGGAAAAATGTAGGTTAGTTACAGAAGCCAACACCAAGCTCAAATGCTGATATTATCTCATCTATAAGCGGTGCATAGGGCTTCAAACGCTGCTAGCTTCATGATTAAATCGAATGGCTTGCGTGAGGTAGCGGCATCGATTTTTCAACGTTTATCGGTTGGGACTATGGCATCTTTTGTCCTAAGCATTCAGCCCTCGTTTAAGCCAGGACTGACCACCTTGCTTCTCAAACTTTTCGGCATTTCGGCAATAGTCGGTGCTTATTTGCTGATAACAGCACAACCTGTTTTTCGGTCGGAGTTAGGTGTCCTGAGAACGTCAAACCCTGAGTCGGAAGATGAGACGGGTAATAAAGTTCCTGTTCGCATCGTTACGTTGTCTCCACCCAGCTTAGACCAAGTACCGAAGGCTACGCAAAAATCTGAAGTCAGCCAGCCGACTCCTTTAAGAACAGAGGCAGCGACGGTGAGTCAGGACTCTCAGCCTTCATCTCGTCCTCCTTCATTACCGCAAGCGCTGACTTCGCCTCAGCCCCTCACGTTGCCACAAACTGGCTCTTCACCTCAAGCGCGCTCTTTGCCTCAAGCCCGTTCTTCGCCGCCAACAGGCTCTGCACCAAAAGCTAGCTCTTCACCGCAAGGTAGCTCATCGTCTCAAGCGCGTTCTTCACCTCAAGCTCCTGCCCACAAGCGTCAATCTATTCAACCGGTCAAAACACGATCGCATCCCAATCGGGCTGCTGTTGCATCCAAACCTCAACCTTCTCCACCAACACTAGATTTTTCAGATCTACTAACACCCTCCTCCGCAGCGCCTGTCGCTGTGCAATCGCTACCGTTACCACAGGAGGCCAGCTTACCCTCACCGTCCCAATCTAGCCCAACAGTCCCTGTAGCGATCGCACCACCATCTCGATTGCTCGAACAACGTCCTCTTCCCTTACCCGAAGAAGAACCGAGCGTTCCACCAGTACCAGTTCCTTCGCCTCCAGAATCTGTCCCCCCACAATCTGCATTTAAACCGCAACCCCAACCGTTACCCCCCGAAACCCAATCTGCGCTTCCTGTTGCCAAACCCATACCAGAGGTACAACGCGATCGCATTTCACCTCCTCCTAAAGAACCGACTGGACTTTCTACACCACCCGTTATCTCCACACCAACCTCGCCTTCCAAACAACCTGCTGAATCGTCTACACCACCCGTTGTCTCCACACCAGCCCCTGTAACTGGATCGGTACCCAAGACTGTCCCGCAAGCTGTACCGGAAAACATTTTTGTAGAACGGTTTGATGTAGTTGGCAGCACAATCTTTAACCCTGAAACCTTAGCACTGATTGCGGCACAAGCCCTTACCCCGACTAAACCCTCACAACCATTACCTTCAGGACTCGAGCTCGACCCTCACGTCATTAATCGCCTCTTATCTCCAGGGGACTTATTGCAAGCCAGCGAAGCCATCACGAAATACTATACCGATCGCGGTTATATCAACTCAGGTGCTTTTATTCCTCAGGATGCTCTGCATGATGGAATTGCCACGATCCGAATTATTGAGGGCAGTTTAGAAGACATCAATATCACTCGCAACCCCAATCGATCAAACTCGCTGCTCGCAAACCCCTTTTACTCCAAGAGTGACTGGCTTGACCCTAATCCGATACCAGATCGGTTGTTTCTTACGGGGAATCGCCCGCTCAATCTTGACTATATCCGCAGTCGTCTCGAACTCGGAGGAAGGACGCCTCTGAATTTAAATCGGTTGCTAGAAGCAGTTCAGCTTTTGCAGCTCGACCCTTTAATTGAGACTATCTCCACTGAGATTAGCAAGGGAACCCGAACGGGAACGAGTATTTTAAATGTTAAGTTCACCCAAGCCGATACCTCAGACATTCAGTTCTCAGTGGATAATGGGCGATCGCCTAGTGTGGGCAGCATCCGCGAGCGAGCGCAGGTGAGTCAGGGGAACTTTCTCGGTTTAGGCGATCGCTTAATCCTTGGTTACAGCCATACAAGCGGCAGTGACGGCTGGGATGGCAGCTATACCTTGCCCATCAATCGCCGCAACGGAACTCTTAGCTTTAGTGCGGGTAGAACTACGAGTTCGGTGATCGAAAAGCCCTTCAATTTCCTAGATATCCAGTCCGCATCCCGCTATTACGAGCTGACGCTCCGCCAACCCGTGATTCTCACTCCCACAGAAGAGTTGGCATTGAGCTTAACTGCCTCTCGACGAGAGAGCGAAAGTGAGTTCTTAAAAGCATTAACGGGATCGGCAGAACCATTTCCTGGCGTTGGTGCTGATGCTGAGGGACGCACCCGAATTTCAGCGCTGCGATTTGCTCAGGAATGGACGAAACAGGGCGAAGACTACGTTTTAGCCCTGCAATCTGAATTTAGCTTTGGGCTAAATGCCTTTAACTCAACCATCAACCCGATTCCACCCGATAGTCGCTTCTTTTCCTGGCGGGGGAGAGGGCAGTGGGTGCGCCGCCTAGGGCCAGATACACTCTTCCTCTTGCGGGGTGAAATCCAGCTTGCCGATCGCCCGTTAGTGCCATTGGAACAGTTTGGTCTGGGAGGACAAAGTACAATTCGAGGGTATCGTCAGGATACGCTGCTGACTGATAATGGCTGGTTAGCCTCTGCTGAGTTGCGCGTACCTATTCTACGGATACCGGAGATTGGTGGAATCTTGCAGCTCGCGCCGTTTGTGGAGATGGGCAAGGGTTGGAATCTCGGAGGGATTGCCAATCCCGATCCCAATACCTTAGCGAGTACGGGATTAGGTCTGTTGTGGCGACAAGGTAATTTTTCAGCTCGTTTTGACTGGGGTATTCCCCTTACCTCTGTCTCATCGAGCGGGGATTCATTGCAGGAGAGAGGACTCTACTTCTCTATCAATTACTCTCCGTTCTGAGCAGTGAGCAGTGAGCAGTGGCCAGTGAGCAGTGGCCAGTGGCCAGTGAGCAGTGAGCAGTGAGCAGTGAGCAGTGGCCAGTGAACAGTGAACAGTGAGCAGTGAGCAGTGAACAGTGGCCAGTGACCAGTGACCAGTGACCAGTGAGCAGTTGGTTGCCGTACCTCCTTGAGTGTGATTTCCAACTGTTCGCTGTTCACGGCTAAAAGTGTGATGCCGAAAACATAGGAGTGGTTCAACGAGCTGCTGAAGTGCGATCGTCTACTTTCTCCTACTTCAAACCAGAAGACGATCGCATGGTAAAGTTTTTGACCAGTCGCCCTCTCCTCATTGCGACTGTGTTGCTCGTCTTCATTAGCCTTGCCCCGCTGAGTGTAATCTTGCACAGACAAC
>DATNPC010000858.1:0-3457 GCA_036703375.1 Allocoleopsis sp. | reverse complement strand
TAGGCATTGAGCAGCTATATTCTGAAATCAAGGGCATAAGTAATAGTTCTCACCCCCATTCCCTAATTTCCTATTACCCAAAACTCCTACTATTAGCGGATGTAGGGTGGGCATTGCCGAATAGAGCTTGAAAACTGTGTTCTATCGTTAATCGGCAATGCCCACCCTACGAGGATTGAGAACGGTGCAAGACACCCATGAACGAACGATCGCTCACAACAAACGATGAAAATCCCTCTTCCCCATTAGCCATTAGCCATTACCCATTTTCAAGACAGAGGTCATGAGCTTTTCGCTCACAATCTAAAGAATAAAAATTCCTCTCCCCGTCTCCCCGTCTCCCCATCTCCTCGTCTCCCCGTCTATTTTCTAGATAGATGTTACGCTTGCCAGATGAGATAGGCACCCCAGACAGCAGCAAGAAAAGCGAGGAGTGTGAGCCAAAGGGGATAGTTAGCCTGTGCGGATTTGCCACCTTCGGTGCGTAGAGTTTCAATATCAACCCAGGGCATTGCCCCCCGACGAAACCAGCCATTGATGGTAACTTGCCGCTCGATCGCATTACTGGGACGAGTCGGCGTCGGTAGGAGATTACCCAACGGGCCTAAATAAGACCAGAAGTATAGTTTGACTAAACCCGTTGAAGTTTGCAAAAGTAAATCTTGTCCTAACCAGTTGAGGAGTCCGCGACGGCCCAAGAGTTTGCCCGTGACTTGAACGGGTTGACTGTCTGGGGGGAGAGTCGTTGGGTTGGCGAACAAGTCTGCCAAATTAGGTTGAGTGCGTGTAGTAGACGGCTTGATATCGGGGAAGTAACGATTAATCCAAAGAAAGATGCTGAGGCTAAAGGCAATCAGGATACAAGCATTGAGAAACGGGCTGGCGTTGTGCATCCAGATGACTTGCCAAATGTTGAGCCGATCGCCAATTTGACCAATTCCCCAGAGAAGCAGCCTCAATACTATCCCCAGGAGCAATCCAAAAAACACAGCAGTTTGCAGCAGGGGTAGTGCTTTATGGCTGTTACTGAGTTTAGATAGTCGTGCGGCGTTGTCTCGAATGGGGGGAGCAAGGGGTGGTAAATCCAACTCTGTACCGATCTTCCAATAGTGAGCATAGCGGGCAAGCAAATGCATGCGTTCGCCGAGCAACGGATGGGAGGCACTGACAATCAACCAGTCGCGGTAAAAATTGGTGCAATCCCAGTTGAGCATCGCTTCAAACGAGGTTTGAGGCGAACAACTGCCCAAGATTAATGCCTGCCGATAGCCTACTGGTAGTAGTAGATCGAAGCTTTCTAGAAGTCGGCTGGTTGCGCCAGTGGTTTGGATGTCATCCGCAATTCCCAGCCCGATTTTGAGTAAGGCGCGAGTCATGCCATTGGGATTGCCCGTTGTTTCTACGGCAAGGCGATCGCTATAGTAAAGTCTGGAGCGGGAAAACCAGAGAAGCGGTAAGCGGAGTAACCCGTAAATGCCATAACTTAAAGAAGCGATCGCTCCACTAATCCCGACTAGGATGGGCGAGAGAAAACGCGGGTAGGACGCCCATTTTCGTCCAAGCAGTTCCGGTAACTGTTCTCCCCACTGCGCGACTTGCCAGTAAATCGTGTAAGGGATTTGGAGCAGGAGAACACCCAAGGACATCAGAGTAATATCCCAGTGAGCGATATGTCCGAGCTGTTCTGCGTAGATTGTTGCGACTTCGTCATCCGCTAGCTGTAACAATAATCCCTCGCTCACAACAATCCGAGCTGTCCACGGGAGATTGCCATAGGCGAGGGTGACTGGAGTATCGGTGGGCAAGACACCCAATTTGGGCACAGGAAGCTTGCGTTGGCGGCAAAACCGTTGTACGACTTGCGCTGATTCTGGAGAGCGGGAGGCTAGTTGTGTCAGGGATAGGGGTTCAAAACCGTCAAATTGCTTCAATAGCCAATCGAGCAACCAGGGAGAGGCAATCAGAAGAATTGCCAGGAAGATGAGTAGAGTTGGCGTGGGATCGCGATAAAACAGTTGGATCGGCTCTACAAAAGGCAACTGGACGAGAACAGCGTTCGTCGTCTGCATCGCGAACTGCACTAAAAAGTGCAGAACCCAAAATAACGCGATCGCTGTTACGAGTTCCACAAACCACAAGCGGAATAACTTGGGGGCTTTGAGCGGACGCCAGTCTTTCGCACGTCCGGCATTGCGCCATCGGGGACGAGGGGTAAATAGTGAAGGGTGAGGAGTCGAAGGAGCGGAGTAGGTAGCGGGAAGGCGGGAAGACGTGTTATCCGTTGTCGCTTCGGCAGGGGTTCGAGGACTATCTGCTACGCGTGCTTGTGAGGGGGTTTGAGCTTTAGGGTTAGCAGATGCCGGTTGAGTGTTACTGGGAGATTGTGGCGTATTTTTAGAGAATATCCTCCTAAGCGGTGTCTTGGCTTTAGAGAGAGACTTGCCGAGTGCCACAAATCCCGTCGAGTCTGATGTTGCTCGATTCGCCGATTGACCATCTAAGGGAATAAATCCTGTCGCATCTGAGGCTGGCGAGTTCGATATCGCTGGGTTCTCAGCCCTCAAATCCGTCAGGGTACTAGCTGCCCACTGCCGGACTTGGGGATCGTCGTGTTGAGTGAGGCGTTGGCACAGTGCGATCGCTTTTTCAGCATTGCCATTCCTGCGGTATGCCGTAACCAGTCCCCTTGAAGCGCGAGTCACTAACGATTCGTCTAACTCTGTTTCGCAGACGCCTTCGAGGTGCGCGATCGCATCTGGGTAATTTCCTTGGTTCAGAGCCGCCAGACCATCCTCAAGCGAAGGATTGGGAATAGATGCCATAGTCGTCTTCTACTCTGTTTCTTAAACATACCCTTAGTGGGGCAATCTCATATCAGCAATCTGCGAATCGCTCCGAACCTGAATATGCTGATAGCGTGCTTGGTGTTTAAGCCATCACGAAAATGTTACTGCTGCTCAGATTGAGTCCCGGCGATAGGGTGGCAAATGGGACTTGTCCCATTGCACCAGTCCCATCGGCATCGAAGAATAAAGCCCCTGTAGATGCATTGTAGATGAAGCGATTGCTAGCCTCAGTCGCGGCAGAGCTAATCGTAAATTGCTCTGAAGACAGCATACCAGCTACGAGTTCCCCACTGAACCGGCTGGCGAAGACTTAGTCCTCTGAAGGGGTGGGCGCTGAAGGGCTCACTACAAACCTGCTTTTATTAAGGTGGTTGCCCCGCTTGAGTTTCTTTTTGTTGCGTTGTTATTTTGGTGGATTGTCAGCTACTAACGCAGATAGAGATTCTGCAACTCGTGCAAATACATCCTGCCAATTACCGGGAGAGTCTTGGCGGAACAGGCGAATGCTGGGGTACCAGGGACTTGTTTCACGTCCAATCAGCCAACGCCAATCTGGGTCAAAATTTAGCAGTACCCACGCTGACTTGCCTAATGCTCCAGCTAAATGGGCA
>DATNPC010000857.1:0-4008 GCA_036703375.1 Allocoleopsis sp. | reverse complement strand
CCTAGCTCTGGAGCTGCTTTTTGCCCCTCTGTCAAACCATACTGAATCATGGTTTCGATCGCTTTAGCTTTTTGGGAATCAGGATACTTCTTATGAGCAAGTATCCAAGTGTAGGTCACGATGGGATAGGACTCGTCTCCTTCTGGATCGGTGATGAAAGCTCGGAGATTTTCGGGGAGTTGCACAGATTCTAGGGTTTTCGACGCCGATTGGTCGCTCGGTGCAACAAATTTGCCAGCTTTATTTTCTAGGGAGGCAAACTTCACATCATTGTTCTTGGCATAGCCGTATTCAACATAGCCAATTGCACCCTGAGTTTGCTTGATCTGAGCCGTGACACCATCGTTGCCCTTAGCACCAACCCCAGTCGGCCACTGCACGGTTTTACCATCCCCAATTTTACTTTTCCACTCCGGGCTGATGGCGCTGAGGTGCTTTGTAAAGACTCCAGTGGTACCACTTCCATCAGAACGGTGTACGATCGTGATGTTTTGGTCTGGCAGTTTGAGTCCTGCGTTCGCCTTAGCAATGGCAGGGTCGTTCCACTTCTTGATTTTACCGAGGAAGATATCGGCATAAACCTGCCGGGGTAGTTTGAGTTCGCCTTGAACCTCTGGGAGATTGTAAGCGACCACAATGCTACCTGCTGTCATCGGTAGCATTAGAACTCCGCCTTTGGCGTCTCCCACCTTGGCGATTTCCTCATCCTTCATTGCCACATCACTGGCTCCAAAATCCACGGTACCTGCCGTGAACTGTTCGATACCGGCACCGCTCCCGACACCTTGATAGTTAACCTGCAAATTGGGATATTTACCGTTCAGGTCTTGGAACCAACGTTGGTAGAGCGGTGCTGGAAATGTTGCACCAGCACCTGTTAATGCTACGTTCCCCGTAAAAGCGGCTTTATCTCCACCAGCCTTATCCGTGCCAGAAGACGCTCCGCCACTAGAACCTTGATTAGACGTTCCTCCACAAGCAGCTAGGCTCATGGTTAAAGCTGCTACAGATAGTGAAGCAACTAAACGAGTTGATTTGATTGAATTGATCCGAAAAAGCATTGCTACCCAGCTCTTCAATAACTTCCATTGAGTAAGTCTCTTGCAGGATAGCGTTTATATGTAAAGGGAAGTTTAAGGAATAGACAAACAACCCACCGAACTGAGTTGAGCATCACGCTACTCGTTTCAGCTCTTGTGGAAGCCATTTTTTGGGTAAATTTTTGCACTGGTTAGATAGAATACCAGCATGGATAGATGAGTTGCGGTATAGCTCAGCACTTTTCTCTTGACATTTTGGCTAGTTACCGTAGCCAGCCGTTTCCTTTTTTAGAAGCGGATTGAAGCTTGAAAGCTTTTGTAGCGTCTAGTTAGTAGTCACTCAAGACTGAGAATTAGTATCCTATCAAGAGATAAGAATTAAAAAATTAGCATAACTTTGTTAATTTAAGCTTAAAAACCCTAATTAGTCAACACTATCAGAACTAGGCGCGTTCGTGCTAAGTGAGAAGTAGTCTGAGCTACGTTTGGATTACAGATGAACAGACTATATCTGTTCCTAGGGGTAAGTCGTGGCAAACTATTACCTACGGAATAACTCTATTTGTGTATTTGTGCGGGGTATGGGGAGTTAGCCATTGACAAAGAGAGGTCAGAAGGGAGAGATTAGATAGTCCGTATAAACTGGACGCTGGCGCGATCGCATGAGCGTTCAACCTCGACGCCTACAATCCCGGAGCCTGTTACAGCGAGCGAGTTGACTGCCCATTGCTGTCAGACTGCTAGCAAGTCATCGGTGTCACTCTCTCATCTGCCGTTCTCGCTCTGCTTTCCATGCAACCGCCGCCATTTACCGTTTACCGTTTTGGCTTCAACGCCCCAACTAATCGTGTCTGTTCCCCATGAGCTACTTTGGGCATTAATTGGTTTACTGCTGACTATCGGTGGTACTTTTGTCGAGGCTTTCGTTACGAATCCGCCCTGGGATTGGTCTGGACACGGTATCCATACTATATCGCTAGGTGTTACCTATCAAATTGGAGCGGTATTGCTGACGGCTTGTCTCGGCGGAAAGAATGCTGGAGCCCTGGCTCAAATTGCCTATATCGTTATAGGCTTAAATCTTCCAGTTTTCACCCAAGGTGGTGGGATTAGCTACCTCAAAGAGCCAAGTTTCGGTTATTTATTGGGCTTTATCGCTGGTGCCTGGATCTGTGGTTTTCTAGCATTTCGGCTACCTGCACGCATCGAGTCTTTAGCCTTTAGCTGCACTTGCGGTCTTTTAACGATTCATCTCTACGGTTTTGGGTACTTAGTTATTTTCCACATCTTTAATTTGACAGCCAGCCCAGCTTTGTCCCTGATGCAGGCTATTATGAAATACTCAATCTATCCTCTACCAGGGCAACTGGTGGTGGTCTGTGCCGTTACAGTTTTAGCCTTTGCCCTACGGCAACTGATGTTCTATTAGTCTTTCGTTGTTGGTTGTTAGTGGTTTGTTATCTGACAATACCAACAGCTAACAACTCATTACTAACAACCAATAACCAATTGTCATGCGTCTGAAAAATCGCCTATTTTGGATCGTTGCTATTGTCAGCCTCATTTTGGATCAGCTGACCAAGTACATAGTCGTACAGAATTTTAAGTTGGGCGAGACTCTTGGGCTATGGCAAGGGGTCTTTCACTTCACCTATGTAACCAATACGGGAGCTGCGTTTAGCCTGTTTCGTCAAGGCGGAGGCTGGTTGCGCTGGCTGTCTCTAGCTGTAAGCATTGGTTTAATTGCCTTAGCTTGGTTTGGACCAAAGATGAAAACATTCGAGCAGCTAGGCTATAGCTTCATCTTAGGAGGAGCCTTAGGGAATGGAATTGACCGATTCGTAGCGGGTTCCGTTGTAGACTTTCTAGATTTTCGCCTGATCCAGTTTCCTGTATTCAATCTGGCAGATGTGTTCATTAATGTCGGTATCGTCTGCTTGCTGATTGCCAGCTTTAGCCGTTCACCAGGAACGTCAAACTCTCGACGTCTTTGAGAGTAGGTGGTTCTTTGGTTTTGTAGCACTGGTTTTGTAGCACTCAAGAGGGATAGGCGCGCTCTCCTTTTCCAATTCGCGATCGCTTCTGTGTCATGGGGAATCGGGTAGGGGGAGGCAACCTCCCCTCACACAGCTATTGGGTTCGATCGGATAGCGTCTATGAGAAGTGGAAACCTGATGATGATTGATGATTGCCCAGCACCTTTTGCTGGGCTTCTTTTTTCAACAGTTTAAGCGCGAACACCGAGCAACCGAGCCGTCTATTGGGAGTTCATTCAGACGTGGGAGTATAAATCCTCAGCTTTTATAGCAGCCGCTAAGACGATTAGAACATCAAAGAAGTTGTGTGAGATTTCCAACGTACTGTGACAGAAGGGTTTTCCCGATCGACGCGATTAGCTGACCGCTGAAAGGTGACTGCCGATCGCTATATCTCAGTCGCTGCTCAGGATATAAATGGTCACTGTTAAAACGGAGAGGGGGGGATTCGAACCCCCGAAGGCTGTGACACCTTAACAGATTTCGAGTCTGCCGCATTCAACCGCTCTGCCACCTCTCCCCATTATGGGTGTATCCTTCGATATTTTACTGGCATTGGGGCAGATTGACTAGCACTCTACAGAAGTGGAGCATCTCGATTAATCTCTTCCAGGGTTGTTTCAAAATCCCTGTTGGGCGTCCACGAGATCGCTCCATCACGACCAGTCCAGTAAAGTTGAATTTTGCTCTTTTGCAGCAGCTGTATGGCATCTGGGTCTATGGTGTTAGAAGATGCGATCGCAACTTTTGGCTTCAACGCTTCTAACAATTCTGGTGCTAAGCTTTCTCCTGACCAGCAAAGCACTTGAACTGGAGCAAGATGACCGGATACAGCTAAGTACCGTTGAACATCTTGCTTCATCACTCCGAGCAGCAACCAAGAGCGATTGTGAATTTGCAGTTGCAACGCGGGCGGGTTGGCACTCAGTAGT
>DATNPC010000856.1:0-2507 GCA_036703375.1 Allocoleopsis sp. | reverse complement strand
GCAAACTCAATCGCTGCAACAATGTCATCGAGGTGAATCCAATTTGTGGCATCTTCACCTTTCCCAGGACGAGTAGTGCCAAATACACGACTAAATATCTTCACCAGTTCTCGATTGGGCCCATAAATTCCTCCCAATCGTAGGATACAAACTTTTAGGCGATCGCTAGCTGCGGATAGCAAAACTTGCTCGGTTTGAGCCAGAATCTCAGCATTATAATTCGTTGGTTTCAGCGGTGATGTTTCATCCACCCACGCGCCATCGCGATCGCCATAAACCGAGTAACTCCCCGTGTAGATGACTTGTTGCACGCTCGGAGCTTGTTGCAGCGCTGAAACTAAAGTTTGAGCGGTTTGAAGATACGTCTGTTCGTACACATCGGAACTCTTAGCACCAACGCTCAACAGTACCGTATCTTGGTTTTGCAGTAACGTTTGCACACCTTCTAGGTCATTTCCATGAACGATCGCGACTCGTACTCCTAGGGCTTCGAGTCGAGAAACGCGATCGGGAGTCGTGGTAGTCGCGGTAACAACAAATCCTAACTCTTGGTGCCAATGGCAAGCCACTGCTGTACCAACATATCCACAGCCAATAATTACAACATTCATTTGAATTATGAATTGTAAATTATAAATTATGAAGAGGTTATACCCTATGATTCGTTGTTTTCTTTGGCAGGAATTTCACTGACTAGTTCATAGAATGCTGTAGTTGGAGGTTTGGCAAACAACGGTGACATTTCCTGCAAGATGGCTTGGTAAGCCTCGTTTTGATTGGCTTCCATATCTCCCATATCCTCCCAAAAAATTACGGCAATGCCTTGGTCTGTTCCTGGTGATTGCAACAGGTATGCACCTTTAAAGCCTTGGGCGTAAGTAGAGACAGCTTTTTCATAGAGGTGCTTGGCCTCTTCAAATTTGCCAGGTTTAAATTCTCCGATAGCAACGTAAGCAAATTTATGTCTGAGAAAATCTAGAAATTCAGTCATTGTTTCTTCCGAATGATTAAGCGATCGCTTTTCTCTAACCAATCAAAAAAGGATAAAAAAAGTTTTTTTAGCAACGGGGATGCCAAGAGTTTTTTTTAAGAGGTTCGATGTTCGGCTTTAGCAATTAAGCCTTCAGCCATCTCAATCGCCAAAAGCATCAGCGTTTGCTCGCGCTGCCCTTGGATTCCGTCGTCGCTAACGTTTGGATAGATATGGGGATTGGCTAGCATGGCGGCTAGCAGTTGTGAGGCAATTTGTTTGACTTCAGTCGCATTTGAATCCATGTTTCTCACTCCAGCAATACATCTGAGATCGGCTTGGCGAATGTTCTCTTTTGTGATAAATTCCTCCAAGCTTTGACGAGCCAGCAGTTTGAGTGTAATACGTCCTATTTTCCCATCAGATGCCGTTTTAGGCGCGTTGTCAGATAGTTGGTTTGCACTTGAGAGCGAGTTGCAAGAAGCTAAGAGGGAAGGGTGAGTGTTGACCTCAATCTCGAACTCGATGCTCTAAGTGTGGCAAGCTAATCGAAGAGGGGCAGTGCAAATCCAAAGTAACCCATGAATTTTTCTGAGAAATTAAATGCAGCGATCGCGCATAATCAAAGCTTACTCTTCGTAGGACTCGATCCGAATCCTGAAATGATGCCGACGCGCTACGATCGAGCAGACGACATCATCGATGGCTTGTGGGACTGGCTGCAATTCATCATTGCCGAAACTGCTGATTTGGTCTGTGCCTATAAGCCGACATTTGGCTTTTACAAGTCGTTGGGTGCGCCAGGACTGGAACTGTTGCACAAAACCTTAACGGCTATCCCCGACAACATTCCAATTATTCTAGATGCCAAACATGGCGACCTCAATACCAGCACTATCTTTGCCCAGACGGTGTTTGAAGAGTGGCAGGTAGATGCCGTTACCCTAACTCCGTACTCCGGACAAGACCATATCGCGCCGTTTTTGATTTATCCGGGTAAGGCGGCATTTATCCTCTGCTGTACGTCGAATCAGGGAGCGATCGCGTTACAGCACTATCCTACGCCAGAGTCTCCGCTTTACTTGCAGATTGTCAAGGAAGCTAAAAGCTGGGGGACTCCAGAACAACTGGGGTTGGAAGTCGGAACCACTGACGCAACGGTACTCGAACGCATTCGTGCCATTGCTCCAGAACGAGTTATCCTAGCGCGTAGCATCTGGGCTGAGGGGGGTTGCGATTTGAATCAAATTCTCACCGCTGGTTTGAATGAAAATGGTGAGGGTTTGCTCATCCCGATTCCCCAAGATATGTTAGCGATCGAGCAACCTGCGGTTGCCATTGCCTCTCTACGAGACTCGGTGAATCGAATCAGACGCCAAATCGTTCACGATAATTCGACGTGTGACTTGTGGATGCCCGATGTCTGTTTGCTCGATCGCCATCCGTATCAAGATTTAATTTTGCAACTTTATGACATTGGCTGCAGCCAATGTCATAAAGTTGCAAAATTAAATCTTGATACGGATGGCGATCGAGC
>DATNPC010000855.1:0-12647 GCA_036703375.1 Allocoleopsis sp. | reverse complement strand
TCTAGCTGTCGTTGGTCATAACTCCAGCGACGCTTCCCTTGCGGCTGCCCCCGTTTATCAACAGGGAAAGTTGGTGATGATTTCCCCAACTAGTGATGCTCAGGATTTATCGGGAATTGGTAGCTACATCTTTCGCACTATCCCTACAATTCGCTCTCAGGCAAGTACGCTCTCCGATTACGCTGTCAAAACGGCGAAGAAAACCAATATAGCAGTTTGCGTGGATTCAAGTTCACAGTCTAGTCAGTCGTTCAAAAAAGAGTTTATTTCAGCCCTCTTTGCCTCCGGCGGTAGAGTTACACCGACTAATTGCGATGTTGCTGCTCCAAATTTCAGCGCTAGTGCAATTAGCTCTCAAGTGCTTAGCGATCGCGCCGATGGATTACTGTTGTTGCCGTCTGTGGATAGAATTGACCGAGCGATCGATGTTGCACGGGCGAATCAAAAACGCTTGTCTTTATTGGGTAGTGCTAATTTGTACACCTTCCAAACGCTACAGCAGGGACAAGCGGCAGTGAATGGCATGGTATTAACGGTACCTTGGCATCCTGGCGCGATTCCTGGCAATCCATTTCCCCAGCAAGCGAGAACCCTTTGGGGTGGGGCTGTCAACTGGCGCACGGCGACAGCTTACGATGCGACGGAAGCTGTTATCGCGGGTTTGAAACAAAATCAAACCCGTGAGGGGCTACAACAGGCACTATCGAGTCCCGGATTCTCGGTGAATGGGGCAACGGGTTCGATTCAGTTTTCACAATTAGGCGATCGCAATGGTGGTGCAATTCTCGTGAGAATTCAGCCCGGTTCAACCTCTAATACTGGCTTCGATTTCGTGCCTTTGAAGCCTTAAATATGAAATATGATTCCAGTCAACATCACCGTCGTTCCATTCGTTTAAAAGGATACGATTATTCCCAAGCAGGGGCTTACTTCGTCACTATCTGCATCAATCAGGGTTTACACACATTAGGTGAAATCGGTAACAGCCGAATGTACCCTAGTCAACCTGGTGAGATGGTGCAAGTTGTATGGGATGAATTGCCGTTGCATTATCCAGGTATAGCCGTAGATGCTTTTGTATTAATGCCCAATCATGTTCACGGGATAATCGTTTTACGGACGTTATCCTCGTGCCTACCCAACAATGAGGCAGGGGCAACCACGGGGGGATTGCCCCTACCAACAGTTGATCGCTTCTATAAACCCATGACATTGGGGGATGTGGTTCATCGCTTTAAATCCTTGACGACAGCCAAATACCGACATGGGGTTACCCAATTGGGATGGACACCCTTTCCAAAACGATTTTGGCAACGAAACTATTACGAGAGCATCATTCGTGATGAACAATCCTGGGGCAAAATTCGGGGATACATCCTCAACAACCCTATAGCCTGGGAATCTGAAGCATCGCATTTGGAAAAATATCACCCCCATCCCGATCTGTAGGGGCGGTGCCCCCGTGCCCGCCCCGTGCTCCAAAGTTGAGAATTGGTCCTTTCGGAACAATTCGACGGTTAATTAATCCTTCGTGAGTGTCGTAGTAGTGACGCTTGATATGTTCGAGCTTGACGGTATCGGCAATACCCGGCAACTGATACAGGCGACACGTATAGTTCCATAAATTGGGATAATCGACCAAGCGGCGCAGATTGCAATTCAATGCTCCGTAGTAAACAGCATCAAACCGCACCAAGGTTACAAATAACCGTAGATCTGCCTCAGTTAAGCGATCGCTTACTAAATATTCGCGATCGCACAGTCGCATCTCTAAGACATCCAAGGCATTAAATAACACATCAACCGCCTTGTCATAAGCGTCTTGAGAACTGACAAACCCGGCCTGATAGACTCCCATATTGACCCGCTCAAAAACAAAGGCATTGATTTCATCAATTTCTGCCTGGAGTTCTTGTGGATAAAGATTTACACTGGCATCGCCAAACGCATCGAACTCGCTATTGAGCATGCGGATAATTTCCGAGGATTCGTTGTTCACAATCGTTCTCTGAAACTTATCCCATAGCACTGGCACCGTTACCTTCCCCGTATAGTCCGGTTTTGCTTGGGTATAAACTTGGTGCAGATATTGATACCCATTCGCCGTATCCGGGATGCAGTCCTTGCCATTGCTAAATACCCAACCCTCTGGCCCTCCCCAATCTGGATCGAGGACAGACATGGAAATGACATCTTCTAGCTTTTTGAGCTTACGCAGGAGGATAGTACGGTGCGCCCAAGGGCAGGCGTAAGAGACATAAAGGTGATAGCGTCCTGACTCAGCGTTGAAACCAGATGAGCCATCGGCTGTCACATAGTTGCGGAAAAAGCGTTCTCTTTCTCGCGCTCTTCGGACGCGTAGTTCATCAGAGTCCGGCTGATTCGGATACCAAATACCATCAATCAGTAGCTTCATGAGACTTCCTTTAACTCGTTTAATTCCTACATCAATGCTCTAGCGGAGATTTTCGAGCGTCCTCAGTTGCGCTTCTACAGTTGCGAGATAATTGCGATCGCTTAGCGAATCTGGATTGAGTCGGTTCGCCTGAATTGCTGCTCGTACTAAGTCAGCAGCCTGAATTTTTCCCATCTGATAGGCTGCCGTAAAGTTGCCGTAACTGGGAATTCCTAGTTGCTTAAAGTAGCCGCGATGAGCCAGAGTAACGAGATTGAACGGCGTTATCTCCTGAGTAGAAGTAATGTTTACAATTGCAGGGTTCAATGCCGTTTCTTGAGCGCTGACTACTGGTGCAGTAGCAGTAACTAGCAGAAGCGATAAGCTACCAAACACTAGGCGTTTCATGAAACAACTCTCTTGGTTAAGATTATGGTTGCAGATGAAGTAATTGCTATTGCAACTAAATTTATGGTAATCCAAGTAGTTTCACTTGCAACTACTTTTTACACTTCTTAATATGTGTATGGCGGAAAATCTCGACGAATCTCGCAACTCAGCTTGGCGGCTTTTCTTGACGGCTCACGTCGTACTGATCGATCGCATCGAGCAGGATTTAGCCCAAGCAGAACTGCCACCACTGTCTTGGTACGATGTCCTGTTCGCGCTGTACGAAGCACCCGATCGCCGATTGCGGCTGCATGAACTTGCTGACGCTATCCTGTTACAGCGCAGTCAACTGACTCGCCTCGTCGATCGACTGGAAGCCGCTGGTTTGGTGTGCCGCGAATCCTGTCCTACTGACCGACGCGGTGCATTTGCCGCGATTACGGAAGAGGGTTTAACCATGCGGGAACGGATGTGGCCGGTGTATTCAGATGCGATCGCGAAGTACTTTGCTAATCACCTAAGTGACCCAGAAGTTGAGGTTCTGGCTAAAAGCCTCAAACGAATACTGACTCATGCTCGCAAGGATTGAGGATAGAGGATATAGGACGAATGTCACTGACATAACATAGGTTCGTAGTCGGCACTTCAGTGCCAGAAGCGCTAAAGCGCTTACTACAAACGCTAAACGCTTAAGTCAGTGCCATTCGATATAGGACACAGAGATAGGGTGTAAAACCTGGCATAATAAAGCCAAATTGCGCTGTGCGAGCAGCGCTAACGGTAAGGAGAGAGTACTATCCCTAGAAATGGGCAAAGGATGAAGGCAATGGGTAAACGCCTGAAACACCATGTTATTGGCAATAGCTGCATTGCTAGTATTTTGTGTGGCCTAGCGCTGAACGTGGGAAACTTATCAGTTGCTGCGATCGCTACCGATCGAATTCCCTACACCCTCGCTCAGGCAGTATCTCCAGTCCCGATCGACCGACCCCTTCTCAAGATAGGAAGTCAGGGTGCGGCCGTATCCGAACTCCAAGCAGCTCTCAAACTTTTGGGCTACTATACAGGTTCCGTAGATGGGTTTTATCAGCAAAGTACTGCGATCGCTGTTTCTCAATTTCAGCAAGCTGCTGGTTTAAATCCTGATGGCATTGCCGGGCCAGCTACTTGGATTCGCTTATTTCCTACTCCACCATCTGCTCGCACCTCCCCTTCTCCGACTTCTTCAGATAGTCCAGCCTCATCATTTCCTGTTCCAACCATTGCCACTAGCGATCGCAACAATCCTATGCCGACGGCGAGTAACTCATCGACTGCGGCAAATCTTCAGCCTACATCTGTCGCCTTACCCATTCTCAAGTCAGGGATGCGAGGACCAGCCGTAGCACAGTTACAAGCACGCCTCAAAGCTCTTGGTTTTCTCAATGGTTCATCGGATGGAGTATTTGGAGCAGCAACCCAAGCGGCTGTTAAAGCTGCTCAACAGCGCTTTAATCTGACACCGGATGGGATAGTTGGTTCTGCAACTTGGAGCGCTCTATTGCGTTAGCTTTGATTCGTAAAGCTGAGCAAGAGATAAGCTTGTCAGTCGAAGAGGTTTTGGAAAACATACCAACCATCGCTGAGATAAAAAATATCCTGATCGCCATTATTGCTGTAAGGGGCAAGACTATAAGTATTGGCTTTGAGTCCGCCCGGTTTTCGAGACAAATCTCGCACAAACCCCTCATGCGCCCATAAGCTGTCTTCGCTAGTCGTTTCAATCGATGCAATAGTTGGGGAGAGTCGAAAGGCTCCAGAGATCGAAAACAGACCCATAGGCTGATTCGGCGTGAAGTCGATTTTTCCCGATGGTTCAGCCATTGCGAGATCGGCGAGTCTCTCAAATCCTGACTTGTGAAGGGCAAAATTAATCGATAACGGGATATGGGCTGCCCAGAGAATGGATAACACCAATAGCATCATCGGAGCAAACCCCCAATTCAATCGCGTCCAACACCAAACTAATAGTTTTTTGACACGAAAAGCACGGAGTATCCAAACTAATGCGATCGCTAACCAGAGCAACATGCAGGGAAGAAGGAGCTTGATATGCAGACCAGGCATTGCACTACACAATAGTCCCAGCACGAAGGCTACAACTACCATTAGGTTGAAGAGCGACCCGAACAGTTTAGCAAACTTGACATTTCCAGACGCTTTTTGCGGATCTGGACGCCCTGCTGCTCTGGGCATCGCGTTATCTCCTCATCTAGTTCAACGGCTATTCAGTTTTAGCTCGTACCGATCGCGATCGCACCTGCTCACAACCCAAAATAATTCTTCACAATTCCCAGAATCCGTTCCGCTGCATGACCGTCTCCAAAGGGATTGATCGCTGTCGCCATTTCTTGGTAGGCACTCGCATCGCTAAGTAGCTTACTGGCTGTAGTCACAATTTGAGCGGAATTGGTTCCTACTAGTTTAGCGGTACCCGCCTCGACTGCTTCCGGGCGTTCGGTTGTTTCCCGCAATACTAAGACTGGCTTCCCTAAACTGGGCGCTTCCTCCTGCAATCCTCCCGAATCAGTCAGCAACAGATAACAACGCGCGATCGCTCCTACCAATTCCGCATAGTCTAAGGGTTCTGTTAAAAATATTCTAGGGTGATTGCCCAAAATCTCTTGCAAGGGTTCTCTAACCGTAGGATTGCGATGTAAAGGTAATAGTAGAGCTGTATCGGGAAACTTCTCTAAAATTTGCAGAAATCCCTGAGCAATGTCTCGCAACGGTTCGCCCCAGTTCTCTCGTCTGTGAACGGTTGCCAATATTGTGCGGTACTTTGTCCAGTCCAAGCCCTTTACGGTACAGGGGGGCTGGCGCTTCGCTACTGTTAATAATGCATCAATCACAGTATTGCCCGTGTGATGGATTTTCCCAACGACTCCCGATCGCTTTAAATTTTCCACAGCCAGGGAAGTCGGTGCAAAGTTGAGCGCAGCTAACTGAGAAATTAAACGCCGATTGGCCTCCTCTGGATACGGATTAAACAAATCGTCTGTTCGCAATCCAGCTTCTACATGACCGACTGGAATTTTTTGGTAAAACGCGGCTAAGCTTGCGGCAAATGCAGTCGTCGTATCTCCCTGAACGATGACTAGCTTGGGTTTAACCTCTTGGAATATAGTTTCTAGCCCCCGCAAACTCCGGCAAGTAATATCGGTTAGAGTTTGCTTTGCCTGCATAATTTCTAAATTGCGATCGGCACTCAGCTCAAATAGCTGCATAACCTGATCGACCATCTCCCGATGCTGTCCCGTCAGAACGACATGAGTCTCAAAAGCACTACAGTACCGGAACTGTTGGATAACCGGAGCGAGTTTAATCGCTTCAGGACGGGTTCCCAGGGTAATGCAGATTGGCAGCACAGGTGATGTCATAAAGATTGTTTAAGCCGCAATTCATCAAGGGTGCAATTTAACTTTCACCATGGTATAGCCTTTATCCTGAAGAATTTTGGGCATGAAAAAACCCGGTGTTGACCGGGCAGCATAACTGTTGTCTTCAAATCTTATTAATGCGATCGAAGCTTAACGAACAGTCGCTCGGAGCCCTTCTATCGCCCTCCGACATCGCAGGTTAATGGGCAAGCTGCATAGACCGAGGTATGCAGAGGATCGGGGTCGCCATGGAGCCAGCTCAACCAACGAACTTCTTGAGGATGAATCCCCTTCAACGTTAATGCTGCCGCACCGACTAAAACGGCTAAAACATTGATACCAACTAAGCTTCCTGCTACTAGCAAAACGGCACTAACTGGTAGAACTGATTGTAATGCGATCGCTAATAAAGAGCCGATAGTAACCATCAAAACAATAATCGGAAATCCTACAACCAGTAGGCAGACCGACAAAGTAAATGTCCAAATCAAAAAGCTTTTGACGATTGATAATGAGTAAGATTTTGCAAAGCTCTCGCGTGTTGTCATGTCCATGATTGTTCCTCCTGTTGTCATTAAAAAAAGCCAATTAAAAAAATTCGTCTGAGTAATTCCCGCGATTGCGAGTTAGTGAAAATCAGTATAGAGAAACTATCGATTAAGCTGAGCTTATGTTTAAAAAAATTTACAGTCACGATCGAACATTTGTGGATCGAGAATGTAAACAAAAACACACTAAAAGCTTTACTAAAGTTTAATAAATCTGCCCTTCGATAGAAGTGATAAGCAGTTTGAGCTTTAAGGTCTTTGTCGGCAGCTAGCCAAACGACTGGATTACTAAGTAATCGGGACAAAAATACAGGCTTCGCAAATATCGCTTAATATTTCTTATAGATTTTGGCAAATCTTCTCATAATCTTATTTACTAAGTTACGAACTATAAATCAGTGGGGAATTAATCGCTTTGAGTAGTCTCCTGGGAAGGTATCGAGCTAAAAAATCATCCTAGAGGCAGAGGATCGTAAGGAATAAGAAATATGTTTCTTCCTGGGTGATAAGCTTTCGTCTCACACGTCTAGTCTGAATGTCAGGAATGGAGAGTCTTGAGGTAAGGAAGTTCAACAGTAGAGGAGTAACGATTTTAATTGCTGAACGGTAGGCTTTCAGCACCTTGTAGCTAATTTGAGAGTGAAGAAGACGAAGAATTAAGGTGAGGCAAGATAAGGGCGAGATTGTGCCTTATCTTCATGAAGAATGTTGTGAGCGATCGCTCAGGGAGTCTAACGTCTGAAACTGAATTTGGTATGGTGGTGAATAAATGATGCTTAACTCCCAGGATTTGGGAATACTCTTAACAAAGAAGATTTCGTAATGCTGTTCATTGCCGAGTCGTAATTGAAGTATGACAGACACACAGCGTCCGCCTAGCTCACCGCCGCCTCCACCTCGCGTTCCACCAGCACCACCGCCGATGAATCCGGCTAGTGGCTCGGCATCGCTAGGAGCAACGCCACGGATGCCCTCGCAGACTATGCCAATGTCTCCAACTGGCAGCCAACCGAATGTAGGAGTCCAAACTTCACGCACTGCGCCCCCCGTTGCCGATCGCGCTATGCGATCGGCTGCTCTACCAAACTCGCAGACTAAACCTCGGGTACCACCGCGCAATACGGGCCCATCGTCAGGACATCCAACCTTAGCCCAGCTTGTCCGTTACGCTTATGACAAGGGATTTTCTGACGTTCACATTGGTGTTGGTGAAACTCCCCGTTTCCGTAATCGGGGTGAAATGGAGCTGAGCGACCATCCTGTAACCGATCAGGCAACATTTATGAGTTGGTTGCGAGAAGTGCTATCGGATGACGAAATCCGGCGCTTTCAAGACCAGTTGGAATTTGATGGAGCCACTGAATACGAGTTTGCACGGGTGCGGATTAATATCTTCGACACTCTGCGCGGCCCCGGCATGGTACTGCGATTGATTCCGCTGACGATCTTGACGATTGAACAGCTACGGCTACCACCCGTCCTGAAAGATGTCTGCCATTACCATAAAGGTCTGATTTTGGTGACAGGGCCTACGGGTTCTGGTAAGTCCACTACGATGGCAGCAATGGTGGATTACATCAACAAGGAGATGACCAAACACATCATCACCATCGAAGACCCGATTGAATTCGTCCACCAAAGTCGCAAATGCCTGATTAGACAACGGGAAGTCGGGATACACACCTTACAGTTTGACCGAGCCCTGAAAGCATCGTTGCGCGAAGACCCCGACGTGATTCTAGTTGGGGAAATGCGGGATAAGGAGACGATGAACACGGCTCTCAAAGCAGCTCAAACGGGTCACTTGGTGATGGGTACGCTGCACACGAACAGTGCGATTAAGAGCCTTGAGCGGATTTTCACCCTGTATAGTGCGGAAGAGCAGAACGCAATTCGATCTGCGATCGCGGAATCTCTGGTGGCAATTATTGCCCAAGGGTTGTGCCGTACCACTGACGGAAAGCGTGCTGCTTTTCACGATATCCTGCTCAACACAGAGGCGATTAAAGACTATATCCAGAAAGGTCGCTATGATGAAGTCGCCCAACTGATGGAGGATGGTGAATTTGATGGTATGGTCACCATGAACAAATCCCTGTTTAACCTCTATCAGGAAGGACGTATTACTGAAGAAGTCGCGCTTGAAATGTCACCCGCTCAGAACGAAATGGCAATGATGCTGCGCGGTCGCATTTAAGCGAGGCGGTTTGACCAGAAATCTAGAAGCGTTCATCTCCTGCGATCGCGAGGATGAACGCTTCGCTATGACTTTTGTGACATGGTAAACTAAGCAGGAAGAGTAAGTGGCAATACTCAGAAATGCTTTGTTAAGACGGGGAGTGACTAGCCACTAGTTTATTCCAAAGAATTTACGAAACTCTATTGAGTAGAATGTCAAGCTAGAGATAAGGAAGAAAAAGATTAGGGGTGAAGGTCTAGGATATCAGTTGATGCATCCTTCTTAAATCACCCATCTCCTACCCTCGCCGATTAACAGTTTCTCCCCTCTATCTCTCGCGCTAACCTGTGAACTTCAATCAACAACTCTTCCCTCATCTATTTAAAGGAATTGCACTATTTACGCCGGGAGGAGATCTGATATATGCCATCGATCCCAGTAAACAAGGTCACTGGCATTTGGAGCTGTGTGCTGGGTTACAAGAAATACTGGGGTTGCCAGAGCCGCCTCATTTTTTAGTTCCAGGATATACAGCAACCGTCGATCGCTGGCTCGATCCTAAAACCAGACAGCTACGAACATCAGCAGAGATTTATTGGCCTGTGCGGCATCATCAAGATCTGTTGAATGCGGTGTTTAGTACGGAAAACTTACACTGGCAAGTTGCTCCTTGGGAGGAAAATTCCTGCGACCCAATTGTGTTAGAAACTTATCGCGATCAGTTTCCTCAGCTTTGGGAAGACCACGATTTGATTGTTCGTTGCGATCGCACTGAACGGAGTTCTTATTTCTACAGCGAAAGCTACACGCACACTAAACCTTTGACTCATCCCAACGAACCTTATCCGCCGAACGAATCAGAAGAAATTGGTGTTCCCGAGCAGCCACCAGGTACTCAAAGCTATGTCCTACGTTTGTTTGTTTCCGGCAACAATGAATCAACGGAGCATATTCTCAAGAGCCTACACCAATTGTTGGAGCATTCTCTGCGCTATCCCTATTCGTTAAAAGTCATTGATATTTTCAAACATCCCGATCAAGCAGAAGAGTATCAAGTATCAGCTACACCAACGCTGCTGAGAGTTTGGCCTCAGCCGGTTCGACGAATTGTGGGCGATTTAACGGATATTGAGCGCATTTTACGGGTACTCGCAGCACCGGAAACCTAGCTTGAATTTTGCGCTTAATGTAGGGCAGTGGGAATACACACATCAGGGGCACACAAATTAGGGAATTCCAATGTGTTTACCTCAAGGGTATCGAGCGTGACGTGACGAATAGCGTGGTTATTGGTGTCAGCAATGTATAGATGATTAGCAATTGCACTTAAACCAGAGGGTTCAAAGAAGCGAACCTCACTGCCTTGGCCATCTAGATGTCCGGCTATCCCATCTCCTAACATCGTTTGACAGCTTCCTGTATAGGAGTCAACCCGCTTGATTTTTTGGTTGTAAGTATCCGCTACCCAGAGGTAGTTTTGAGTGTATTCCACACCCAGACAGTGTTGAAGCCGAACTTCAAAACCGTGACCATCCCCATCGCCAAATCCAAACAGTTCTCCACTGCCGCAGATTGTTCGCACGGGTAAATTGTCAACTATACCAACAGCCCGAATCGAGCTAACTTCACTATCGGCAATATATAACTCTCGACCATCCGTCGTGATACCGCTAGGTTGGGCAAAGGCGGATTCTTGACGCGAACCATCTAGGCAGGCTTCTGCACCCCTACCAGCGTAGGTACTCACCCGACCCGTTTCTAGCTCCATCTGCCAGATTTGGTGGGAACCAGCCATGGCGATGAATAAGCGATTGCCGACTCGTTCCAAATCCCAAGGAGAGTTTAATGCTGTCTCCAACCCCAAACCGCTATGAGGGTGAAGCTGACGGCTTTGTTCGCCAGTACCGGCAATAATCTTCACTTGCTGGGTTGTCAGGTTCACTTGTCGCAGGCAGTGATTTTCCGTATCCGCAACGTAAAGTAGCTGATTTTTGGCATCCAAAGCCATTCCTTGCGGTGCAAAAAATTGAGCCTCAGAAAAAGAACCATCCGTCAAGCCCGGTTTCCCTGTACCAATCACCTGCTGAACCTCACCTGTCAAGCTACTGACAACGATGCGATGATGACCGGAGTCAGCAATGAATAAGCGATTTCCCACGCCATCAGCTAACACCTTTCCCGGAAACGCCAGAGGCGTTACCAGAGGTTGCTGTTGCTTTTCTAGTACGAGGCTTAGTTCCTGAAAATTCGTGGTTCCTTTCTCTTGATGGTCATGGATGAGTTCGCCGATTAACCGATCCAAAACCTCTCGATTGCCCTCACCCGACACAGAACCGATCGCGTACCCTTCTGGATCGATGATGATGAAGGTTGGCCAAGCGCGAACGGTATATTGCTGCCAGACTTGGAAGTCGGTATCGACCAAAACTGGATGCTCGATATCGTAACGGAGGATAGCTTGACGGATATTCTCGGCTTCTTTCTCGTTCTCGAATTTAGCGGAGTGGACACCAATTACCGTCAGGCTATCCTTGTACCTATTTTCCAGATACTTCAGGTCTGGCAAGACATGCAGGCAGTTTATGCAGCAGTAAGTCCAAAAGTCTAAAATAACGACTCGCCCTCTCAAGTCTTTCAGAGACAGAGGATGGTCTGTATTGAGCCAGGTTCCATCTTGGGGAAGTTCTGGCGATCGCAAGCGAGAGGGCATTTTAGACTTCTCCTCAGAATCTGCTTTACATTCCTTTACCTTAACTCGCCTCAGGACTTGCCTCTTCCTCTAAAGGCATATCTGTTGGTGGTTCTGTCTCCGCTGCTGGTGCTTCTAGGGGTGACGGCACTTCCGTGGAAGTTTCTGGTGCGGATTTTTTCAGATAGCGGCTAGGAATATTTGATGCCGCATCAGGCGGGGCTTGAATAATACGAGGAGCGGGTGCCGGTGGGGAAACAAGTAGCTCCTTCAAATCTAGTTTTGGTGCTTCAGACTCAGAAGTCGTTGATGCTTGGTCAGTGGTTGATTCGGGAGTTGGTGCAGCTTCTGAGGAAGTAGCCGGTGATGACTCTGGTGCGATCGCAGGTTCAGGTTGAGGAATGGTAGTATTTGGCTCCGCAGGTTGTGGGGAGGGCGTCTCCACTATCTCTGGAAGTGTCGGTGGCAAGCCAGACTCTGGAGCTACGCGATCGCTTTTTGAGCGCTGAAAACGATTGAAGAAGCTATTGGACTTTTCTGGCTGTATGGGTCGAACGGGTACTGGCTGAATAACTGGACTCTCTTCTACTTCTGGCGTTCCTGATTTCGGCTCTGAAGTTGGCTCCTCTGTATCCGTCGGAGATTCGCTCGGACTCGCTGACTCCTCCGGTTCTGGCGTCTGTTCGGGCTCTTCCGGAATCGAGGCAGGAGAGGGAGCTTCTGGCTCCGGTTGTACGGATGACGGGCTAGGAGTTACAGCTGGACCTTGGAATCGCTTGAAGAACCCGCCGAACCTAGGTTTTTCCGGTTCTATAGGGATGGGTACCGGCTGAATAACAGGGGCTGGTTCTAATTGAGCTTCTGGAGCCGATTCCTCTACATGTGCTGGAGATGCGCTAGGAGTCGCTGACTCTTCGGGTTCTGGCGTTTGCTCGGGTTCTTCCAGAACTGGAGGAGATGAGACTTCTGGCTCTGGTTGTACGGGTGACGGGTTAGGAGTTACAGCTGGACCTTGGAATCGCTTGAA
>DATNPC010000854.1:0-2778 GCA_036703375.1 Allocoleopsis sp. | reverse complement strand
GGCCTGCTCTGCTAGAGTCTTGACAGTGATAAACGATCGCTGAGTCTGTAACAATTCTCGTTCTTCAATACTGGTGGCAACTACAGGGGTTGGGACGGGATAGGCTTGGGAACCGACGCGATCGGACAAATGCATCACGACTTCGTTGCGGCCTGCACGTCCGTAGTGGGACATATTGCCAATAATTGAGACAATCTTATGCTGGGGCTGATCCATCGATGGAATTTGCTCCACCATCGATCGCAATGTGCGTCCCGATGAAAATGCCAAGATTGTCGGAGTTTTCGCGACCAGATACGTCTCTAAGTACGTGGCAGCACACACCCCAAGTCCATTGAGCGTATCACCACTCCCCGCATCACTCGGCACCACTTCACAAAGCGACAGATCGAATTTGTCTCGTAGCGACTCAGCCAGAGCAATGCACTCACTCAAGGGATGATCGAGCCGAAATTTGATCAGCTTTTCACTAACGGCTAGCGCAATCAATCGTTGTGCCGATTGCCGAGACACATTGAGTTTTGCCGCAATCTCCTCCTGCGTGTTTCCAGCGATGTAATAGAGCCAAGCCGCATGAGCCGCGAGATCTAACTTGCGAGTCCTAGGGGGTAAACCAGCTTTGCTGGCATCGCGTTGTTCTGACAAGGGTTCTCTCATATCTCACCTGTGGGAAGTGTGCATCCCCCAAAAGAGCAGATCGATTGCCTGAGTGTATGCCTAATCGTTGATTTTTTGCTCAAGTTTTGGTGTATAGCTCATCACGTCTTATATTAATAAAGTACTTCTAAATAAACTCGAATTCTGCAACACATTACATCGCAGTCGTAACTTTTCCTGTTTGACTTGCTTCTATTGCCCGCCAGTAATATCTAAGTTAAACCCCGTAATGTAGCTTGCCTCCTCGCTCATCAGGAACGCTACCCCATTAGCTACCTCTTCCAGACTTCCCAATCGCCGCATCGGTACTGAATCGATCATCTGCTGTTCGACCACTTTCGGATCGGCATCGAAGTACTGCGACCCCACGGCTGCTTGTAATTCGGTCTGCCGCGTCCACATAAAGCCCGGACCAATCAGCGACGGCGAGAGCGCATTCACCCGGATGCCGTAGGGAGCCAAATCTTTCGCTGCCGTCTGGGTTATGCCGATGACCGCAAACTTGGAAGCGGCATACGCAATCATATTGGGGGGACCATCTACCCCGGCATGGCTTGCCATATTGACAATCGCTCCTCCTCCCACATCGCGTAGATGCTGTGCAGCCGCCTTCAGAACGTAAAAAACGCCTACAACGTTGATGTCGATCACCTTTTGAAAGTCGTCTTCTGGATACTCGTCTGTCTTGGCAAATGCTCCCTGATAGCCTGCATTGTTAAACACATAGTCGATCCGCCCGAACTGCTCGATAGCAGCAGCAAAAGCTTTCTTCACATCATCCGAAGTCGTAACATCACAGCGAAATGCGCCGATGGGAACGTTGTAGCCCTCTAGTTCCCCAGCTACTTCTGCCATCTTCGCTTCGTTTAAATCCAGAAGCACCACACCTGCCCCATCGGCAGCAAAGCGTCGTGCAGTCGCCTTTCCAATCTCTCCTGCACCGCCCGTAATCAGAATGGTTTTGCCTGCAAAGTTATAGGTTGCTTTCGCTGTCATTGTTTCAACCTCTGATTAAAGAATTGTTGCAAATGCCCGTCAACTTCTTGACTCTGAAGTGGGGCTGGTATGATTTCTATTATTGAGCTTTTGCTCATTACAAGAGCATAGAATCAAAAAATTAAGTCGTCCGATTTTTTAACATCAAAGGAGTTATGCGATGCGTATCTCCCGCTTCGCTAAAGCGCTAGTTGCATTCCTCGCTGGAGTAATGCTGGTGCAACTGCTACATGCCTGTGCGGCAAGTTCGCAAGCTGCACAGAAAACTAGACTAACGATCGCTACCGTCAACAATGGCGACATGGTGGTCATGCAAGACCTTTCCCGCAAGTTTGAACAAGCCAACCCAGATATTCAACTGAGGTGGGTTGTTCTGGAAGAAAACGTGTTGCGCCAACGCACCACCACAGACGTTGCTAGTCAAGGTGGGCAATTTGATGTCCTGACGATCGGGTCTTATGAAACGCCGATTTGGGCGAGACGGGATTGGTTAAGACCATTGGATCTGCCTGCAAGCTACGACGTGAATGACCTGCTCAAACCCATTCGAGAGGGGCTTTCCAACAACGGCAAACTCTATGCCGTGCCGTTCTATGGGGAAAGTTCCATGCTGTACTACCGAAAAGACTTGTTTGCAAAAGCAGGAATTACGGTACCCGAACAGCCAACCTATCCCCAGGTTAGAGAGTGGGCGAGTAAGATTCACGATCCGCGTAATGGAGTCTACGGAGTTTGTCTGCGCGGAAAACCCGGTTGGGGTGAAAATATGGCCTTTGTTTCTACGTTGGTCAACACTTATGGCGGACGGTGGTTTGACATGAAATGGCAACCCACGATCGATACTCCAGCCTGGAAAGAGGCAGTGGGATTCTATGTCGATCTGCTGAAAAAATATGGTCCACCGGGAGCTAGTTCCAATGGATTCAATGAGAATCTGGCCCTATTCTCGACAGGTAAGTGCGGTATGTGGGTGGATGCAACCGTTGCAGCGGGACTGTTATCCAACCCGAAAGAATCCAACGTGTATGACAAAGTGGGCTTTGCCCGTGCGCCGATTGAAAAATATGCAAACGGCTCGAATTGGCTCTGGGCTTGGGCGCTAGCGGTTCCAAAAACCTCAAAATC
>DATNPC010000853.1:0-10073 GCA_036703375.1 Allocoleopsis sp. | reverse complement strand
AATATCTCCTTGACGCCAAGAGATTTCTATAGTCAATCTCTCGGCAATTTCATTAATCTCAGAAACAATATCATTAGCAACTTCTGAATCATCCTCGAAGCAAACTGCGTCAGGAACCATATGCTTCGCTGACAACAAGCTATTAATAAATACCTGATACTTACCACATAGGGTTGGGTGTATTGCAGGACAAATATATTGAAGATCGATTGATTTATCTTCATTAACTTTGAAGTGAATGTTATTGCTTTTAAAAACCTGCTTTACTTCTTTTAAATCATCAGTTTTGTATCGTTTTTGCCAACCTTCCTTATTCAAATGACCAACAAACTTTAACTTTTTTTTACTAAATAACTCTTTGTGTGAATTACTGAGTTCATTAAAGAGTTGTCTGCCATCACACAGTATTGTTTCACCACCTTGTAAGGCTGGCTGAGCGCAGAAAAACCAAAGCATCAGCGGAATAGATTGCTGATAGTACATTTCTCCATGCAATTTAATCTCATTCTTAAAATCATTTACGCTCAAGATTGTTGCATTGTTATTAATTATCCTACGATTAAACACGCCTCCTGTATAATCCATAAAATCTTTACTAAGTGAATTAGTAAATTCTGTGAAAGTTTCGATACTATTGCCAAATCCCCTAAAAAGTAAGAAACCGTAAGATTTAAATAGGCTTATAATTTCTTCTCGATCTAGGTCTAAAAGATTAGTGCGATCGCGATTGATAATTTGTTGACCTGCATGTTCTGACAATGGCTGTACAGTTATCTGCATATCCATCTCTGCCTATTTTCTAAAGGTTGATACAGAGCCTGTTTGAAGAGAGTAGCCTTAATAAGGCTATCAATGAGTTCTAGTGGGATTTCAGTGGAACACCGATTATTTTTAGAGGCGATGCATACATCGCCCCTACGATGTCTTCTATGCAACCGAGAATCGCCTGATTTAGTCCAGTAGTTCAGGTTGTTGACTGACGATTAATTCGTACAGTGGTTGAAAGCTAAACCACCCTAACTGATGCGAACCAACCTGGCGCTGCGTCAGGTGAGCCTTGTCAGGGTCAATAAGGATGGGTGTGCCAGCTGCCTGAGCCATCAACTGCGACTGACAACAGCGTTCCATGGCGATAAACCACCAAGCTGCTTCATCAACTGAATGACCCACTGTCAGTAGACCGTGGTTGCGGAGGATAATGGCTTTCTTGTTCCCTAGCGTTCGGGCTATGCGTTGGCCTTCCTCCAGTTCGAGAACTACTCCTGTATAGTCATCGAACAGGCTATGGTCTTCGTAAAAGGCACAAGCATCCTGGGTGAGAGGGTCGAGGAGGCGACCGAGGCTAGACCAGCTTTTGCCATAGATTGAATGAGCGTGTGCTGCTGCCACGACATCGGGACGGGCTGCATGAACTTGAGAGTGAATGGCATAAGCTGCTGTGTTAACAGGCTTGTTACCCTCTATCACTTCACCTTGATGATTGACCAAAATTAAGTCGCTGACCCGAATGAGGCTAAAGTGTAGACCAAACGGGTTGACCCAAAAGCAATCTAAATGTTCGGGGTCTCGGACAGTAATGTGACCCGCAATGCCCTCACTAAATCCAAACTGTCCAAATAGACGGAAGGCTGCGGCAAGGCGCTGCTTGCGATGACGGCGTTCTTCCTCAACAGTAGCAAAGGTTGGAGGCTGAATGATGGCTGGGGCAACTTTTAATGTATGCATAGATTTGATTTCTATGTTTGCTTATAACAATGGCATCGATCGATTTAGGAAAACCAAGCCTTCCTAAATTTTTAGAAATTCTTCATATCGATAGATATAGCGGTTCTCGGTTGCATAGAACACATCGTAGGGGCGATTCATGAATCGCCCCTACAAACTTTACGCAATTGTGCTAAATCGTCGTGCATATCTTCAACTTCTCGCTCCGATTAGTCGCAGGTCATCAAATTCACGCAATAGCCTTTGAGATATCGTGAGAAAATTGACCTGAGTTTTAAGAGACGACGTTTCAATGACTGCCATAACTCCCGATTCTGCCAAGCATCAAAAAGCCAAGGCCCTTAAACCAGGTAGCAGACGCCCAGCCAAAGAGCTGTGTAGCGAGTGCGGTCTATGTGATACATATTATATTCACTATGTCAAGGAAGCCTGTGCTTTCTTAAACCAGCAGATTGCAGAATTAGAAGAACAAGCCCACGGACGCAGCCGCAATCTCGATAATCCCGATGATTGGTACTTCGGCGTCAATCAGACTATGATGGCAGCGCGGAAAATCGAGCCAATTGAGGGGGCGCAGTGGACGGGAATTGTCAGCACCATTGCGATTGAAATGCTCACCAGTGGCAAAGTTGAAGGGGTCGTTTGCGTCCAAAATACGAAAGAAGACCGCTTTCAACCGATGCCAGTCATTGCTCGGACTCCAGAAGAAATTCTGGCAGCGCGGGTGAATAAGCCCACTCTCTCGCCTAACCTTTCCGTGTTGGAGCAAATCGAGCAATCTGGCATGAAGCGGCTGTTGGTAATTGGCGTCGGTTGCCAGATTCAGGCATTACGAGCCGTTGAGAAACAGCTAGGGTTAGAAAAACTCTATATTCTAGGAACGCCCTGTGTGGATAACGTCACCCGTGAAGGGTTGCAGAAATTCCTAGACACCACCAGCAAGTCACCGGAGACGGTTGTGCATTACGAGTTTATGCAAGACTTTCGGGTTCACTTCAAACATGAAGATGGCTCGGTGGAACTGGTGCCTTTCTTTGGCTTGAAGACGAACCAATTGAAAGATGTGTTTGCTCCTTCTTGCATGAGCTGTTTTGACTACGTCAATTCCTTAGCCGATTTAGTTGTAGGCTATATGGGAGCGCCCTTCGGTTGGCAATGGATTGTGGTTCGCAACGATACCGGTCAAGAGATGCTGGATATGGTGCAAAACCAATTAGAGACGCAACCGGTCATGTCCAAGGGAGACAGACGCAATGCTGTCCAACAGAGCATCCCTGCTTATGATAAAGGCGTCACTTTGCCAATGTGGGCAGCAAAAATGATGGGCGTTGTCATTGAGAAGATTGGCCCGAAGGGTTTAGAATATGCCCGTTTCTCGATCGACTCCCACTTCACCCGCAACTACTTATACGTCAAGCGCAATCACCCAGAGAAGTTAGAGTCGCATGTTCCAGAATACGCTAAGCGGATTGTAGACCAATATCAGTTGCCTGAAGCCTAAAGTTTAGATGTGGGGCAAGGCCTGCCTTGCCCCTAGGGACGACTTCGGTCCAACTCATTTGAAAACTGCGATAAATTGGGGAGTTGCCTCAAACCCATGTACTATCTGGATAAGCTCCATCCTGGAGATGATTACTTGCCAATTTGTATCTTATTTAGGCGCGAGTCCCTTAGCCTGACTCAAATCAGCTCCAGCTAACTTCGCTTGATCGAGGTAAGCATTCTTGAGATTAGCACCGCTCAAATTGGCTCCATATAACTGTGCCTGATTCAACCGAGTTTGGCTCAAATTGGCCTCGCTCAGATTGGCTCCATTTAGATTAATCTGCGACATGTCCGCTCCGCTCAAGTTGGCACCATGCAGATTTGCTTCTTGTAATTTAGCTCCTGTTAAATTAGCTTCACTTAAATCTGCCCCGCTTAGGTCAGCATGAGTCAAATCGAGTCCTTGAAGGTTGGCTTTGCGGAGATTAGCATTGCGAAGATTAACGTGACCGATCGCAACTTCGCTGAGGTTAGCTCCGCTTAAGTCGGCTTCGCTGAAGTTAGTATTGAACAGGTCAGCTCGCCCTAAATCAGCTCCCCTCAAATCGGCTCCACTTAAATCAGCTCCACTCAAGTCCACTGCACGCAGATTCGCATTTTTGAGATTAGCTCCTTTCAACGTGGCTTGCTTCAAAATTGCCGCACTTAGTTTAGCGTGTTCGAGGTTGGCTCGATCTAAGTTGACTCCGCTCAAGTTGCACCAGACAAGGTTGACGTGTGACAGGTCACTTCGGCTAAAATCCCGTTGTCCCTGAGCGTATTGCTTCTGAAGTTCTTCTGGTTGCACGATCGCGAACCTCCTTTGGTTTTTGTATCACCATTAGATAGTTCCATGCTGGCAAATCATAAAAAAAACATTATGAGTCTAAATGTATAAAACATTTCAATTTTCACAAAACTTAAAACCTGTAGATATATCTTATGATCTGTCCGAGGTGAGATGAAATCCAACTGCGATCGCGAGGTAGTAATCCCAGTGCAACACCGTTCAACCATTGTTACTTCCTCTCAAGAGCAGTTACCAGTCATCGGCTGGCGGGAACTAGTGGCTCTGCCTGACTTGGATATTCTGGAAATCAAAGCAAAAATTGATACGGGCGCACGCTCATCGGCTTTACACGCCTTTGATATCAAAACCTTCCAGCAGGATGGAAAAACAATGGTTCGCTTTCAGGTGCATCCCTATCAGCGAGACAATCATCGAAGTGCGATCGCGCAAGCTGAGCTCTACGACCAAAGGCAGATCCGGAATTCAGGTGGACACGCGCAGTTGCGCCCCGTGATTCAAACCATTGTCAAGCTAGGCAATTATGCTTTTCCCATCGAACTGACCTTAACAAATCGGGATGTGATGGGATTCCGAATGTTGCTGGGACGAGAGGCAATACGCCGACGATTTTTAGTGGATGCGGGTAGGTCTTTTCTCCAAAGCGTGACGGGGAGTAAAAAACGCAAACAGCTATAAAAACAAACAACTTATGAAAATCGCTATTTTATCCCAAGATACCTCGCTATACTCCACCCGCCGCCTGAAAGAAGCAGGGGAAGAACGAGGGCATGACGTGCGGGTGATCGATTACCTGCGCTGTTACATGAACATTACCTCTCACAAACCCAGCGTCGTTTACCAGGGCAAACCCTTAGAAAACTTTGATGCGGTGATTCCCCGCATTGCCGCGTCCAAGACATTCTATGGAACGGCTGTCGTGCGCCAGTTTGAAGTCATGGGTGTGTTTACCGCAAACGAATCTCAAGCTATTTCCCGTTCTCGCGATAAGCTGCGCTGCCTCCAGATTCTCTCTCGCGAAGGCATCGGCTTGCCGGTGACTGGCTTTGCTCATTCGATTCAAGATATTGATGGCTTGATCGATATTGTGGGCGGTGCCCCTCTGGTGATCAAAATGTTGGAAGGAACTCAAGGCATTGGCGTGGTGTTGGCCGAAACTCGTCAAGCGGCTAAGTCCGTGATTGAAGCATTTCGCGGTTTAGATGCAAATATTTTGGTACAGGAATACATTAAAGAAGCCCAAGGCATGGATATTCGCTGTTTTGTAGTGGGCGACAAGGTGGTGGCATCCATGAAGCGACAAGGGGCAGAGGGGGAATTTCGCTCAAACTTGCATCGAGGCGGAACCGCTGAAAAAATTAAATTGACACCGGAGGAACGCAGTACAGCCGTGCGAGCGGCCAAAGCGATGGGGCTTCGGGTAGCGGGTGTGGACTTATTGCGATCGAATCACGGCCCCGTGGTGCTGGAGGTCAATTCTTCACCGGGGCTTGAGGGCATCGAGCAAGCGACTGAGGTGGATGTGGCCGGGAAGATTATTGACTATTTGGAAAAAAATGCCATCAATGGGAAAACACGCGATCGCATTCAATATTAAGGGACTTCCAAAAAATAAGTTACTCAATCTTGTGGAGCGGGCGTCTCGCCCGCTATTGGTCAGAGGCGGGCAAGATGCCCACCCCACAAGAGGTAATTGGATATTTTTTTATTTGGAAGTCCATACGTGAGTAGCGAGGAACCAATTACCAGTCCCATTGAGACATCACCAACGATTGAGATTGGGGGTGTTACTGTTGCACCCAGAGAACGCAAGCGTGCAGAAATTCCTCTTGCCTACCTACCGACACAAACATTGCTCTCTTTACCTGTAACTGTAATTAATGGTACTCAGGTAGGAGCGAAGCTGTGGGTGAGTGCCGCTATCCACGGGGATGAAATTAATGGGGTCGAGATTATTCGCCAAGTCCTCGATCGCATTAATCCTGCTACATTACAAGGAACGCTAATTGCGGTACCCATTGTCAACGTCTTTGGCTTTATCGAACAATCGCGCTATTTGCCGGATCGTCGCGATCTCAATCGTTCGTTTCCCGGTTCCGATCGCGGCTCGTTGGCATCCCGCATCGCTCACTTATTTATGACACAAATCGTCAGGCAGTGTACTCATGGCATCGATCTGCATACTGCCTCGAATCACCGCATCAATTTACCGCAAGTCCGCGCCAACTTGCACGATCCTGAAACGTATCGATGTGCCAAAGCGTTTAATGCACCTCTATTGATTCATGCCACAACTCGCGATGGTTCTTTGAGGCAAGCGGCCGACCAACAAGGCATTCCCGTGTTACTGTACGAAGCGGGTGAAGCCTTGCGGTTCAACCAGAATGCGATCGCGATCGGTGTTGAGGGCATCTTGCGAGTGATGGCGGCTTTAGGCATGATTCAGTTGGAACTGAACCCAACATCGGTAACGCCACTGGAAGTTCAGGAAAGCAAGTGGGTGCGTGCGCCTCAAAGCGGCATTTTGCATTTGCAGGTTGCTTTAGGTCAAACCGTTGCTCGCAAACAGTTGTTGGGTGTTGTTGCTGATGCCTTTGGTGAAACCAGTGTCAAAGCCTATGCGCCGTGTGATGGCTTAGTCATTGGTTGCACGCAAAATCCATTAGTTAACCAGGGTGATGGCATTTTGCACCTGGCGGTGTTGAGTGATTGACTGAGTGAAAACGGGATAACCACAGGGAGATTGCTCCTACAGATGGTATTCGTGCGTAAGTCCTCAACCTTCAATTCTTGGGTAGGGGCATGGCAATACCATGCCCTAAAGCCGAGGATTTTTACGATTTGTTTCATCCAAAGTCCTGAGGATTCAAGAGTAATCTCTCTTAGCCACTAATTCCGGAAATAGCATCGAGTGGATGGAAAAAGGGATCTGAACAGAGCGGAATTTTAGCGGGAAGAAGTTCGTTGAAACCTGACGCAAACGAGCCTGTATTGGGAAAGCTTCTAAACGGGCGTTACCAAATTGTTAAAGTTCTGAGTGCCGGGGCATTTGGGCAGACCTATATTGCTCAAGATCAATGGTGTGACGGCATTCCCCAGTGTGTGGTTAAGCACATCAAACCCAATACTGACCATCCCAGGCAATGGCAAATTTGTCAGCGTCTATTTGCCAGAGAAACAGAAATTCTCAAGAAATTGGGTCAGCATAATCAGATTCCCCAATTCTTAGATAGTTTTCGCGATCGCCAAGGATTTTACTTAGTCCAAGAGTTGATTGTCGGAGAACCCCTCAATGCGGAACTCCCGCTTGGCAAACACTATAACAATCATTGGAGCGAAGAGCAGTGCCTTGAACTGCTCAACGATGTTTTGGGCATTCTAGAATTCGTTCACGAGCAGGGGGTGATTCATTGCGACCTCAAACCGAATAACTTAATTAGGCGAACCTTAGATCGCAAGTTAGTGTTAATTGACTTTGGTGTTGCCTATCAAGTAGATCCCAACGCTGTTAATCGCTCGCTGTCTCCGCTTCAGTCCTCCAGCAGCGAGCAGAGAGTCTTGCTCGGCCAGGTTCAGGAACAAAAGTCTAGAGAAGATGTATCCTCTACTGCAACATCAGGCTCTCTCTCCTCTTCAGGGCAGGGACGCTCAAGACAGTTAGCGGCAGCGGTTCAGCCCTTGGGATACATTCCACCGGAGCAGTTTAGCGGTCAACCCCACTTCAATAGCGATCTTTATGCACTGGGTACGATCGCAATAGAGGCATTAACGGGATTGACGCCACTAGAGTTAAAAACCAACCCCGATACAGGTGAACTCAATTGGCAGGAGCACGTAACTGTTAGCGAACAGTTGGCATCCGTGCTGGACAACATGGTGCGCCGTGACTGCAAACAACGCTACCAATCTGCCGCTGATGTTCGAGCTGTGTTGAAGCAGTGGGCATTGAAAGGTCAAGAGCCAGAGGAAGTCTCTCCGTTATCTGACTTCCCGTTGTTCGACTCTTTAACAGTTTTACAACCCTTGGTGCTGCCCCAAGAGAAGGAAGCGATCGCACTTTCTGCTCCATCGTCTGACAGTAGCTCTCCTGAACCTGTTTTAGCAACCACTGGCGTTCAGGACTATCATCAACTGAGTACTACCACGACATGGGAGTATGCCCGTGAGTTGGCGACTGCCTTTTGGCCCAAGCTACCACCCGTTTTAACAGGGATGAGCGCTGGCATGGCAACATCCAATGCATTGGCGATTTCGTTTGGGCTTTATACTCTACTGCATACAGCATCCTCGAATCCTGGACTCGACCTGTTGGTGAGAGCCGTGGAAAAGTATCAGGCTGGCAATTTGGATGAAGCGATCGCATTAGCCAAATCCGTTCCCAATGATAGCTCAGCCTATCAAGAATCTGTCGCTGCTGTACACAAGTGGCGCTCTGAATGGAGCAAAGCTTCGTTACAGTTTCAAGCGGTGCAAGATGCGTTTAATCAAGGGCGGTGGAAGGATGTGTTGGAGGAAGCGCGTCAAACTCCCAATATTGCCTATTGGCAACAGCAGATCGAGCCCTTTGTGACGGCAGCCAAACCCGAACTCGAAAACCAAGCTCAACAATTGCTGCAACAAGCCTATCAACAGGCGAAACAGAAAGATTTTACGGCGGCACTGAATTCCCTCAAACAAATTTCTCCCGAGACGCCCACGGGTACCAAAATTAAACCCAAGCTCGCTGAATATCAGCAAAAGCAACAGGTTAAAGCCGATGCTTTATTACAAAAAGCCTACGATCTAGGCGCACAACGAGACTTTGGTAGCGCTATCAAATATCTCTCACAAATTCCTGAAGACACTCCCGCCTATGAGAAAGCTCAAATCAAGCTGGCGGAATATTCTCAAAAGCAGGATTTTAAAGAAGCCGTCGAACGGCAAGTCATGTTAGCTGAAAAGTTACCCAACCAAGACCCAAAGATTGCTAAATTACCCCAAAATACTAAGACCTCGAAGAAGCCAGGAAATCTAAATCCTGGCAACCATTTCAAAGAGGTCAGTCCTCAACCTGTTGTAGCGACTCCAGTGAAGCGATAGAGCCGCTTTATCATGGAGTAAAACACTATGATTGTGGCTGCAAATTTCTTTAAATTTATCCAGTTAGGATTAAGCACTTTCCGTCCAAGAGCGAACGGTCTGAAATACTCCTTTATTAGGATTAAAACGCCACTGCGTTACTTCTAATTTCCCCTTGGTATTGTTATAGAATCTGGTAATAAATTCTCGTGTTGGCAAAATCTCGAACTTAATAACATCACCCGGATCGATCAAAACCTTATCGAACAATTCTCCCTGCTGTGACTGAAACGGATACTGGCGCAACTGCTGTTTCTGGAGATCGAAGCTATACAGAGACAACTCGTTATAGTTACAAGCTCCGTATTGGCTAATCGCAATGAAATCCTGGTCGCTGGTAGGGTTGAGTTTGACAAGCTTGACTTGGTGACGGTTAGAGTTGAATGTCATTTGCCCAAGATTCAGCTGATGTTGTTTGTAGGTCAGCACAAAATTGCCTGAATACTCGGTATCTCCTTCTCCAGCTCCGCAGTAGATATTCGGGCTGTGCCGAACATAGACCTGCGGATGCTCTGAGCCAATCAATACTTCACCTTGTTGTTGACTGGAAAAAGTAGCCTGTAAACGGGTTAGGATAAAGCGATCGGAATTGGTTGATGCTACATTGAGCTTTTGTGATGCAGTTAACGAAGTTTGAAGAAAGTACGCTTCTGAGGTTGGACTACTCAACAATGTAGGTGCCAGCATTACTAATACAGTTGAAGTCAGTATCGAGTATTTCGGCAAGTATTTCATCTTAGATGTCCATGAACGTGAGTACACGAACGAAAGGATGAAAATTATATCCCTTCTGCCCTCTACTGTCTACCTTATTTTCAAGTTTAGATACATCGCCGCTTAAAGGGATTTGGCTAGTGTTTCAAGGACTGATGGCGATCGGATCTTGCATCACTTTCAA
>DATNPC010000852.1:0-5395 GCA_036703375.1 Allocoleopsis sp. | reverse complement strand
GGTTAGTTGTCAAATAGCTTTCAAACTATTGTTTTTTCTAGGTTCAGACCGCTTGGCGGCGTTCGCTGCCGTTTCAAGCGCATTTACCAATGTACTCACTTCCTCAGGGTTTGTCAACTCTAGAACGGGAAAATTTTTTCGCAGACCTTGTTTGATGCTCTGAGGGCAGATTGGGATATAGCCCAAATCAGCCTTCACCTGGCTCATTGCTAATTAACGGCGCAGCCTTATTGGCTGGAAATAATTTCATCAAATTTAGCGCGCACCGCTTGGATATCCTGCCACATCAGCCATTTGGGGCTTCCTTTTTCTCGTGAAGGATTCCGCAGCAGATAAGCTGGGTGGAGAATTGGCATACACAGACGCCCCTCCCACTCAAGCCAAGTGCCACGAATTTTAGTGATACCACGCTTATCACCAGTCAACCCTTTGACCGCTGTCGCTCCAGTCAGAAGAATAATCTTTGGGTCTATCAGGCGAACTTGTTCTAACAAATAAGGTTTACAAGCTGCCATCTCTTCAGGTGTAGGAACCCGATTACCCGGCGGACGGCATTTATTCATATTGCAGATGTAGATATCCTTCTCGGTGTCAAGTTGGACAGAAGCCAGGATTTTCTCTAACAGTTGTCCCGCCTTGCCTACAAACGGTAGTCCCGTTTCGTCTTCGTTTTGACCTGGTGCTTCCCCAATAATCATGATTGGGGCTTTGGGGTTACCTCGACCAACAACAGCATGGGTGCGGGTAGCTCCTAAATCACATCGATGGCAAGTGTTGCAATGTTGTGCAATTGGCACTAATGAATCGTAAGTACCAGGAGGAATGGGAATTTTAGCATCGGTAGGAATGAGCTCGTACTGGATGGCAGTGGGTGTTGAATCACTGAAGGCTGACTCATCAAAAAGGCTCATTTGTTGTTCGTCGGACATGGCGCGTAGCGTATCTGTATCAGGGCAGAATGCACAAAGTGTCAGTAGAGCATTGAGACCTTATAAATTCTAGGGTGGATTGATACTAACAGCGAGTAATGACCATAAAGTAAGATTTTTGAGAAAAATTTGTCATTGAGAACAAAGCAGCTGGGAAAAAATCAGTCATGATGGGGGCAAGCTGTTAAATGCCGGAGGATACCATGTCATCTGCCCCGCTATTTAGCGATCGCGCCGATGCTGGGGAGCGGTTAGCTCAATCGCTGCTTACCCTTGTGGCTCAACTTAAAGATTCTGGCATTGGTGCATCCCCTATTGTGTACGCACTTCCTCGGGGTGGCATCCCAATAGCAGTGCCAGTGGCACGTCAACTCAATTGTCCTCTAGATATTGTCGTAGCTAAAAAAATTACAACTCCCAAAAATCCGGAATTGGCAGTTGGGGCGATCGACTCAGAAGGACAGGTACTTTGGTCGCGGCAATTGGCATTGGGAATAAAAAATTCTAACTGGCGGGAAACTGCTTTACGAGAAGCTCAGGCAAAAGCCCAATCTCAGCTAGAGCAACTGTCCAGTGGTCGTCCTAGCGTGAATCCTGAAGGTGCCTTAGCGCTCCTGATTGATGATGGAATTGCTACCGGCATGACGATAGTAGCGGCAGCGCAAGCGATTAAAGCCCATAAGCCAGAACAGCTTTGGATTTGTGCGCCAGTAGCACCAGTTGGAATCATCCAGTGGCTAACTCAATGGTGCGATCGCGTTGTTATTTTGGAGACACCCGAACCCTTTCTCAGTGTCAGTCGCTTCTATGTTGAATTTCCTCAAGTTGATACCCAGGAAGCTTTGATCGAGTTACAGCACCATAATCATCTCACTACTCAGCGACAAACCCTCGAAATTCGCTCCGAGAGAGGTAGCGAAACCGACAAAGCTGACTTATCGTAACGTGTACCCTGTCTTGGGAAATTAGTCGTTGTTTTTTGAAACCTGGCAACTAAGAACTAACAATGAGAGCTTGGCAATTTTGGTGGCATACTCTAGTTCTGTCCACTCAGTCCAATCCCCCGGAGTTTGTCGAACATCTGATGATTGTAGGAACGCTGATTTTAGGCATGAGATGGATATTTACGGATGAGTGGGCTTATTTGGTTCTCAGTTCAAGTTTTGCAATTGGAGCAGCCGTATCTATATGGGTGCGGGAGACGATAATACCCTCTCCTCGCCCGCGAATAGTGTTGATTCTAGCTGTTGCTATGCTGTTTGTTTACAGCTTTTACGGCTTCGCCGATGTAGCTCGATCTTATTTGTAAGAGGCTTATCCTCTCTCAATTGACTGGTGTAGAATTAATCGATTACCGGCTGGATCGTAAGCGTAGATTTCTCTTCCATGGGAGGCTGTGGTAATTTCTCCTGGAGGTGAGTATCCTAGTGCAGCGTGGCAGAAATAACTGACCAGCTAAAAACCTCTCCTCTCCCTTTCCCCTTCAAGCCCTGGAAGTGGTCAAAGAATTCTGCCGGGATGCACTAGGACACCTAGATGCGCGATCGCTTCTTTCAAGTCATTGACCTCTAAACACAAGCTCATACCACTTTTTGCTGAGTTGGAGAATTCAGCCTGGTGATTCTCTTTCGGCTTGAAGATACCAAGGCGCAAGCCAGACAAATGGAACTCAGCATAAACGTTGGGAATGTAGGACTTGGGTTCTTGCTCTAGCAACTGAGCATAAAACTGAATCAGCATTTCAATGTCAACGGCTGCTAGGGTAACGAAAGCGTCAGTGTATTGAAAAGTCATAGAGTAGGTTGTGCTCCGAGCCAAGTATCAGTCAAGAGTCTGAGCCGATCGAATAGCACCTCGCAATTCCTTACAATGATTAAGTGATCTAGTAAAAAACAAACAGCCTGAGTATGGCAAAGACCGTTGCCGATGTCATGAGCCGTGACCTTATCACGGTGAAACCGCAAACGCCAATCAAGGAGGCAATTAAGATTCTTGCAGAGCAACACATTAGCGGTTTGCCGGTAGTGGATGATGCAGGCAAACTGGTAGGTGTGATTTCAGAAACAGATTTATTGTGGCAAGAAACGGGAGTAGAGCCACCCCTGTATATCATGTTTCTAGACAGCGTAATTTTTTTAGAAAATCCAGCTCGTCACGACCATGAACTTCATAAAGCGCTGGGACAGACAGTTGGGGAAGTCATGAGCACCGATCCGGTTACTGTCACGCCCGAGCAACCCTTGCGGAAAGCGGCGAAGTTGATGCAAGAGAAATCAATCCGTCGGCTGGCAGTGACTGACGATGCAGATCGGGTGATTGGCATCCTCACGCCTGGAGATATTGTGCGGGCGATGGCTGCTGAGTTCAATGATTCAGTCAATACATAACTCTCTTGCCATCGAGTCGGCAATTCCTGGTTTAATTCATTGAGAAGGGGAGTGCGAAACTTGGGCTTTGACCCAGCGATCGCTACTGCCTTGATTAAATTACTAAATCATCAATAACAAACATTTACCAATGAGCGTTACTCGTGAATCTGTCCAAGAACTGCTAAGTTCTGAGGACTATGGACAGCGCATTAGTGGGGTCAATCAACTGCGCCAACTAGAGCCAGCTGTGGCTTTTGAGTTAATTCAGCCTGTGGTGACTGACAAAAATACGCGAGTTCGGTACGCGGCCGTGAGTCAGCTGGATACTCTGGGTGGTCAGGATTTGCAAGCATCATTGACGATACTACGCGATCGCCTCCTGAATGACGAAGAACCTGATGTACAAGCAGCTGCCGCTGACGCCTTAGGAGCGCTAAAGCTTACACAAGCCTACGACGATTTGCAAGACCTTTATCGTCGGACTCCTGAGTGGTTAGTGCAGTTTAGTATTATTGCCGCGTTAGGAGAACTGGGCGATCCGCGATCGTTTGAATTATTGCAGGAAGCACTCAACTCTAATATCGGTCTAATCCAAACGGCAGCGGTTAGTTCTCTGGGAGAATTGGGTGATGCGCGTGCTATCCCTTTATTGATTCCCTTTGCAACAAATTCCGATTGGCAAATACGCTATCGGGTAGTGCAAGCGCTCAACCGATTGGGAGGTGACGAAGCTCGCTCAACCTTGGAAGCCTTAGCCAAAGATGGGCAAGAGGAAGTCGCTCGGGAAGCTAAAGCTGCCTTGCAGTCGGCACCCTAAGCATCAGCAGATTGTGGGAAAGAGACCAATCCTGAATCGATCTTGAAGGGCAAAGCATTCGGACAGAAGTACTAGCATTTGAGGAATCAATTGTCTCCCGAATGCTTTGCTCCTATTCCTAAATAAAGATTTCTGAATAGACAGTCTAAGCGATTGTGCATCAAACATTGAATTGATGCTGACGGGGAGATAAGGATTAACCTTTAGATGCGTCAAAGCTGAGTCAACGAATAGAAAAGCTTGTATTCCGCATTTGATATGAATCCAACTGCCTTATTTACCAATCGAGTGGGTATACTCGCCACAATGCACCAGAAGGAAAAGGTAATTGCACCTCTCCTCGAACAGCACTTAGGAATAAAAGTAGTAGTTCCAGAGAACTTTGATACCGATGCATTTGGTACTTTCACGCGGGAAATCAAGCGCGCGGACAATCAATTGGAAGCAGCAATTCTGAAAGCAGAAAAAGCTCTAGCATTGACAGGCGAGACTTTAGCCTTAGCGAGTGAAGGAACGTTTGGCCCTCATCCCCTTGTGTCTTATCTCCCCTGTAATAGAGAAATTGTGGTTTTATTAGATAAATCTAACGATCTAAAACTCGTCGGTCAAGAATTTTCTCTAGACACTAACTACAGCCACAAGCAAGTAAAAAATTTTGAAGAAGCCTATCAGTTTGCTCTCAAAGCTGGCTTTCCCGAACATGGATTAGTGGTCATGGTTGAATCAACGAGTACTCAAAAAAGTGAAATAGCCAAGGGGATAACCACAAAAGAACAACTTTTTGATGCCGTTACTCAAGCTTTAGCTCAGTCGTGCAATGGTACAGTTCATGTCGAGACAGACATGCGTGCGCTTTACAACCCTACTCGAATGAGGGCGATCGAAAAAGCAACACATGACTTAATTAAAAAAATTAATCAACTTTGTCCAAAATGTAATTGGCCAGGGTTTGAAGCGACTGAACGGACAAAGGGTTTACCTTGTGCGCTGTGCAATTTCCCAACCGAACTCACTCGTGCTGTAACTTATTACTGTAAAAAATGCGAGTTTCAGCAGGAAGTCTTATTTCCAAATGGCTTAGAAAAAGCCGACCCTGCACAATGTATGTACTGTAATCCGTGAGCTTGTATCTCTTTAGATAGGGCTTGATGCACAAGTCGGAAACCCTGAGCTATCAATGCTTTGAGCCGTGTTGACAGTTGCTCCTGTTCAAGGAAATCTGGTAGAATCTGTCAAAACCCTTGTACCGCTATCAGGGAAAATGTACCGAAAAGTTGACT
>DATNPC010000851.1:0-22893 GCA_036703375.1 Allocoleopsis sp. | reverse complement strand
TTGTTACCCAATAATCACGAGATAGTCATCTATGAAATGCACGTCGCAGATTTTTCGGGTGGAGAAGATGACCCTCACAAACGTGGTAAGTATGTAGACGCGATCGCAAAATTAGATTACTTGTCGGAACTTGGGGTAAATGCGATCGAGTTGATGCCAGTCAACGAGTATCCGGGTGACTATAACTGGGGCTACAAAGTCCGCCACTATTTCGCCACAGAATCTAGCTACGGCTCAACCGAAGATTTAAAGCGGTTTATTGACGAGTGCCACGCTAGAGGGATTCGTGTTTTTCTCGATGGAATTTATAACCATACCGATGAAGAATGCCCGTTAATGCTCATTGACCGAAATTACTGGTACTACGAGCACATGCACTATCCAGATGACCCAGCAAATTACTGGGGCCCGGAGTTTAACTACGATAATTATGACGAAATATTAGATGTCAAGCCTGCCTGGAAATTCGTCGGGGATGTGGTGCGTTACTGGGTTCAGGAATATCACATTGATGGAATTCGCTTCGATGCCGTGCGCCAACTAGCGAATAACGAATTTCTGGACTGGTTGGCGAAGCAAGCGAAGAAAAATGCTGCACCTAAACCGTTTTATGACATTGCCGAACATATCCCCGATACGAGTAGCGTAGTGAGTCCAGAAGGTCCGCTGGATGCCTGTTGGCATGAGAGTTTCCGCTACTTTGTTATTCCTCATATTTGTGGCGAACAGTTTGACATCGAGAAGCTGAAGGAGGTTTTAGACCCTAGACGACAGGGGTATGCGGCGAGTACAAACGTTATCAATTACTTGTCAACTCACGATCGCGAACGGGTATTCAGGGAATTAGGCGATCGCGGTATTTTTGACGAAGACGCATTCAGACGAGCCAAGCTAGGAGTGGTTTTGTTACTCACAGCAATGGGCGTGCCGATGTTGTGGATGGGCGAAGAGTTTGGCGAACATAAACGTAAAAGTGAAAAGGTGACGCAGCCTAAGAAAATTGCTTGGCCGTTGCTGGACGGGGAGTTAAACCGCGATCTGTTTGAGTATTACAAAAAATTAATCGGTCTCCGAAAACACAATTCAGCCTTGCAAAGCGACAACATTGAGTTTTTCCACGAAAACCCAGAATCCAAGGTGCTAGCCTACGTTCGGTGGGATGATGAAGGTTCCCGTGTCGTAGTGATAGCCAATTTCTCGGATAACCTCTTGGCGGGGTACCAAGTCCCCAACTTTCCTGCCGTTGGAACTTGGCAGGAATGGACGGGCAACTCCACTGTCGAAGCTGGAGAGGAGGGATTGACGATTGATATTGGAGGGTATGAAGCGAAGGTACTTGTATTGTTGCCTAAGTAATGTTTCAAATCCAGCAAGATAAGTTGACGCCGCAAGAATTTTCGTTTTATTCTCACCTCCAACCCGATCGCGCCAACTTTAGACTCTTGTACCGTGATATCCTGATGTTTGCAACTGCTCCCCAGCGTATTGTCACAACGGCGGTTGGCGGTTTTTCTAATCCTTATTGAGCTTTAGTAGCAGCAAATCTGCATGTTCTCATCTGAATTTCCCCAAGAAAATGGGTCATCCAATAATGGTAGTGTCACGCTGACGGATGAAGCTGGGCGAAGCTTGAGTTGTTATATCGAGCGATCCCTAGAAGTGGAAGGTTCCGAATATCTTCTGCTGCGGCCTGTAGACTCGCCGGTAGAAATTGTTGCCTGGGACGAAGACGAAGATGATGATGAGGCGGATGCCACACTCATCGAAGATGAAGAGGAGATTGATGCGATTTTCTCAGATGCCCAGGCCGTTCTAGCGGAGCAAAATCTTACCTTGAAGCGCACGGCCTATACTCTGACAGTGGCGGGCGAACTGCCAGAACTCGACGAAGACGAAATTCTCACGATTGAGATTGAGGAAGACGATCTCGACTTAGAGCCAGAAGAGTTTCAGCTGCTGGCCAGTTTCTATCACGAAGAACAGGAGTACGGCATTTATACTCCGCTCGATCCCCTGTTATTTTTTGCACGGAAGAACGAAGCTGGTCAACCAGAGTTGCTCTCTCCTGAGGAATTTAGTAAAGTACAGCCACTGCTGAAACCCTTACTGGAGCCACTGCTGGAAGAATTGCTGTTTGATGAGTCGGAATCGGAATAGGAGAGACGTTTGAGTTCGCCTCACCCAGGTTGGAGAGGCGGCAGACGACTGCTTTCCTGCCAATGGCGTCACAAGCGATCGCTTAACGTGGGATGTTTTCTATGAAAGCTGTCAGAAGGATTTCAACCTGGTCATATTACCTTGCTCTGCTCCCCTTAACGCTTGGTATTTGTGCGTGGCAGGGCTGGGCATGGTGGAGTTGGGCGCAGTCACCCCCCGTTCCGACTCAATCCTCAAATACACCAGCCGACAAAACAATCCAAATTCAAATTCCGCCAGGGACAGCCGCTCAGCGAATCGGAAAAGATCTCGAATCAGCTGGCTTGATTCGCTCGTCCTACGCTTGGCGACTCTGGGCGTATTGGCTGAGGTTCAATGACCGTGGTGGTGGGTTTAAGGCAGGAACCTATAAACTGTCCCCCACTCAACCGCTCCCCGCGATCGCTCAGAAAATTTGGTCGGGTGAGGTGATGCAGGTGTCCTTCACCATTCCCGAAGGCTGGTCGCTCCAGCAAATGGCTACCTACTTTGAATCCCAGGGGTATTTCAAAGCGCAAGACTTTCTCAATGCTGCCAGCCAGATTCCCAAAGATCGGTATCCTTGGCTACCAGCGGGAATTCCTCACCTGGAAGGATATCTATACCCTGATACTTATCAGTTACCGAGCGATCGCATTTCACCCCGGCAAGTCATCGATCAGATGCTCACCCGATTTGAGCAGGTGGCGCTGCCCTTGTATCAACAAGGTCGTAACCAAACCAAGCTCTCTCTCAATCAGTGGGTAATCCTCGCCAGCATTGTGGAAAAAGAGGCCGTGCTTCCCGCCGAACGACCTCGCATTGCTGGTGTGTTTACGCAACGCTTGCGGCGAGGCATGAAGCTCGAAACCGATCCCACCGTTGAGTATGGGCTGGGCATTCGCCAAACAGCCGATAAACCCCTCACCTATGCTCAAGTGAAAACGGCTTCTCCCTACAACACTTACCTCAATCCCGGACTGCCCCCCACTCCCATTGCTAGTCCGGGTCTAGCCAGTTTGAAAGCCGCGCTCTATCCCGAAAACACCGATTATCTCTTTTTCGTTGCTCGGTACGATGGCAGCCACGTTTTTAGTAAAACGGTGCAACAGCATGAAGCGGCGAAAGTTGCTATCCGAAAACAGCGGCAAGCTCAAGCCAAACCCGCACCTTAAAGAAACTGGGAAGGGGACGTTGTTCTTTCAACTCTTCAACGCCCTTCAAGTTTCGCTGGGCAATCACGATTGATACTCTAGAGAAGTAGGGTAGGAAGGCTAGCACGTTTAGGCGAATTTTACTCGCCCAACGGCGAACCAACTCATGCGAACTATTATGTCTTGGATATCAAACTTACAACCTGACTTGATTCTAGGGGATTCCATCTTGCATTTAACGCCAGATCTCCTGAAGCACTATCAGCTTAGGGGCCTGGTGCTGGATGTTGATGAAACCTTAGTGCCAATGAGAGCAGCCCAAGCTTCTGCGGAACTCATGGAATGGGTTTCACTCGTTCGGCCGATTGTCGATCTGTGGCTAGTGAGTAATAATCTTAGCGAAACTCGGATTAAGAAGATTGCTCAGTCCCTGGATGTCCCTTATATTCATGGCGCGCGCAAGCCATCCCGGCGAAAATTAAAACAAGCGGCTCAAGCTATGAATCTCTCGGTGGAACAAGTGGCCATGGTAGGCGATCGCTTATTTACCGATGTCTTGGCAGGGAATCGATTGGGCATGTTTACCATTCTCGTCGAACCCATGGTCGATCCCGCCCTCACCGTTACGTCCTACCCCGCACGCGATTTTGAAGTTTGGCTCTCTAAAGCCTTGGGGATTTCTCTGACGGCAAAGAAACAAAACTTAAACAAACCTGATAAATCGAGAGAAACTGAAATATAAAGAAAACATTATGATAAGCAGTGCTAACCGGAAAATCATGAGATTCTGATAATTGTTCAAATGGGGTCAGCCAATATAAAGACCCTAATCATATAAAACCTGTCATCATCCTAAGCAAAGCGCTGAGCTTCACATCACATTGGAAGCTTAGCGCTTTATCATTTTGTCTGGCTGAGCGATTGACGTTGAGGCTACTCCTTTCACCTCTTTGGTCGGTCAATCAACCTTAGTTCTGTCCGCTAGCTACTGAACCCTGTCCGCTGATAGGATTTGGATTTAGACTTGCCACAGTGAAATTGCTGAAACTACCTACTGGCAAGGCTTTTTTGCATCCAACATCCAACATCTAAAATCCAAACTCGTATGACATCAATCACCAATCAAACGATTGTTGTGAAGATTGGCACCTCCAGCCTGACCCAACCCGCAACAGGTCAACTGGCACTTTCAACCATTGCCCAGCTGATTGAAACGCTAACGGCGCTCCGTTGTGCCGGTCATCGCATCGTGCTAGTTACCTCCGGTGCTGTCGGAATTGGCTGTGCGCGTCTGGGATTAAAGTCGCGGCCTCAAACGATGGCGCTCAAACAAGCTGTGGCAGCAGTAGGTCAAGGTCGTCTGATGCGGATCTACGACGATTTTTTTACTAGCTTGCAACAACCCATTGCTCAGGTGCTTCTCAGCCGTCGTGACTTCGTACAACGGAGTTGCTACGTTAATGCCTACGCCACGTTTCGGGAACTGCTTCAGTTGGGCGTCATCCCCGTGGTGAATGAAAATGACACCGTGGCCGTCGAGGAATTGAAGTTTGGGGATAACGATACGTTAAGTGCTTTGGTCGCCAGTTTAATTGAAGCCGATTGGCTATTCTTATTAACCGATGTAGACCGATTGTATTCTGCCGACCCGCGTCAAGTTCCTGATGCTCAGCCTATTACCTTAGTCACTCGCATTGAGGAACTCGCCGAACTCCAGGTTCAAACGGGTGACTCCGGTACCAAGTGGGGAACTGGCGGTATGATGACAAAAATTGCTGCTGCCCGAATTGCTACCAGTGCTGGCGTGAGAACTGTGATTACAGAAGGACAACGCCCTGAGACGATTAACAAAATCTTACAGGGAGAACCGTTGGGGACTCAGTTTGAACCTCAGCCTCGCACGGAAAACGCTCGCAAGCGCTGGATTGCTTACGGTTTAGTCCCAACTGGAAAGCTCTATCTGGATGATGGTGCTGTAGCGGCAATCTGTCATGCGGGTAAGTCCCTGTTAGCGGCAGGCATTACTGGCGTTGAGGGGGAGTTTCGCCCATCAGAGGCCGTACAGCTATGCGATCGCAACGGATCGGAAATCGCTAGAGGACTGGTTAACTATAGCAGCACCGAACTTCAGAAGATTCGAGGTCATCAATCCGATGAAATTCCCACAATTTTAGGCTATGAAGGGGCTGAAACCGTGGTTCATCGAGATAACCTGGTTTTGAGTAATTAGGAGGTTGTCTTAGGGAACTCTCAGCAAATAAATACCCAGGTGAAGACTGTTAATAGTTAGTAGTTAGTAGTTAAGAGTCTACTAACTTCTCTTCCGGGATAGTTTATGTTTTGGAAGTCCCTTAAGAGGCCGTTTTCATCCACTGATAGGTGGAGTAGGTCACTTCCGCACTCTTGGCATGACCGTCTTGGGAAAAGCGTTCTGCCAGGATGTTCTGGTAAGCCGCTTCATAGCCATCGACCATACTCCGCACGCTGAAGTGGTTGAGGACATGCTCTCGACAATCACGACGATTTAACTGGGCTGCTTTTTCGACTGCCGCAATGCACTCATCGATGCTGTCGCACAAAAAGCCTGTTTTGCCGTGGGCGATAACTTCTGGCGTTGAACCGAACTTCGTCGCGATCACTGGCGTTCCCGTCGCCATTGACTCGATCATCACCAAACCAAAGGGTTCGCGCCAAGTGATGGGGAATAGGGTGGCAACTGCCCCTCCGAACAATTCACATTTTTGCGCGTGGGTGGCTTCTCCCAAATACTCGATTTGTTTGCCATCAATCTGAGGCTCGATTTCTTGCTCGAAATACTTGCGATCGACCACATCCACTTTACCTGCCATCTTCAACCGCCAGCCAGAACGCTTGGCAATTGCGATCGCATTGTGAACTCCTTTCTCCGGCGAAAGCCGTCCCAAGAAAGCCAGGTAAGGGGGATCTTGGGGTTCGAGGTGAAATTCGTAAACGCTGGGGTCAATCCCGTTGTAAACCGTAGCTACGCAGTTGAGGTTTAATCGAGGTTCCCGTTGTGCGTCAGAAATACTGATAAAGGGCTGCTTCCGAGCATGCATGAATAGCTTCTCATTATCAGGAGTAAAGACACCATGAAGCGTATGAACGGTGGGCGTTTTTACCAAATTGGCGTAAGGAAGAGCCGTACAACCCATGTGAGAGTGAATAATATCAAACTCCGCAGCCCGCTCGTAAACCTGACTCAATTGCAGCATTTCATAGATGTTGTATTCCTTAACTGAGGCATCCAAACGCAACGCTTGAGGATGAACGGACTCTAGTTTGGCAAGAGTGATGGAATCTCCAGACGCAAATAACGTAACGTCGTGACCCCGTCTGACCAATTCATCACAGAGCAATCCAACAACTAGCTCAATTCCGCCATATCCTGGGGGGGGTACTCTCTCCCATAAGGGAGAAACTTGGGCAATCCGCATAAACATTCCTCCTACTGCGTAGTGACAAAATATTCCTCTAATAGTTAGTGTTTACTACTCTAACTATTGGCGAATCCGCACAGAGAAATAAATTTAAGGAAGAATTCATATTTTTGTCAATACCTCAGTGCCTCACCCACTCACTTCATCAGCCATTTGACCGAGTCAAAAATTGGTTATTCCTAAATACAGTTGACGATCGGAATAGGGTAGGTACTAGAGCGCCGGTTCAGTCATCAAAATTCAACGACAACTATTAAGATCTACCTGACTTAAAAATAAGGCAGAAGGCAGAAGGCAGAAGAATTTTCATGCGTTCTGGTGTACGCCGTTCATGATGGCTACTTACAGTTCTATAGAAACTTTACTAGGATAACCTTGCACATTGAGTTCTAATCGATAGACTTCCTTCTCGCGAATTAAGCTACCACTGTAGCCACTTGTAGAGAGAGAAAATAATAATTGACTACTGCCAACCGCTTCTAACGTTGCATCTCCAATCGTGACTTTACATTGTGCTCCATCGACGCGAACCTCGCGACTATTCAACGCATCTATAATCAGAACTTGCTTGGTTTGCTTCATCACTTTAATCGTCAAATGACGAATACTAAATCGTATAACTCCCCCCTCTAATTGCTCGACGTTGGTTTCATTAGGCAATACATTCATTACCCCCTGTGGAACCGTTGGAGGATTGGAGTAATCTGTCAGCGTAATGCGGGGTTCCATGACTTCTGTCGTCGGACGTTCTCTTGGAGATTGTGGAGGGTTCAGTGACACTGAATGGGGAGAAATCGACCATTCACGAGCTTTTTTGACTAATTCGGCTTGGAGCTTAGATGCTTTATCCGTTTGCCCTCGTTTCTTTAGGTAATCTTCTTGCTTTCTTTTGATAGCAATCCAACGCTCTTTGGCAAACCGACTGACTTCTCGCTCGGGATAAGTGATAAATTGCTCGTAAAATGCCAGAGACTCGATCGGTGAACCAATTCTTTCTAGAGCAACTCCTACTTGCTGCACTAACAGATAGCGTTTCCAGTCAATCGATGAGAGGATTTGCTCTTTAATAAACTTCTCCGCCCGTTTTCGCTGCTCTTTAGTAATATCGTCTGGTTTTAATTGCGAGCAAGCTAGCTCATAGACGACATCGTACTTCAACGCGGCTTTTTGACGCTCGGAACCGATAACGTTAGAAAGATACGTTTCTACAGCTTCGATCGCGTCAGCAAAATGTTTCTTGCGATAGAAATACTGTAAGAGAACGGTTAATAGCTTGATTTGCGGCGTGCCGTGACTCGCCAGCTCGAAGCATTCTTTGACTTTGAGCCGTTCATCCAACCAAACATAGACAACTAAGGCTTGTTGATACTGCTGCTTGGCCTCTAAAGCAGGGGCAACGTAGGCGATCCAGCGGCGATCGCGGGGTTTGCCTGCCTGCTCCCACGCCGCAATAATGGTATCCTGTTCTCCGGCTTTTGCCAAATCCTCCAAGCCTTCAGGGTACCCGCGCACCATCGCTTTTGCCCGGTTATACTCAGGCTGTTGAGTGACACCGCTAGCTTCCCAACTGTGGGTAGCCTGCTCGTAGTTTTTAGCTCGGTAGAAGCACTCACCGGCGAGTTGCTGGAGTCCGCTATATCCCACTGACTCTAACGCCACTAAAACCTGACCAAACTGTTGCCATTCGTCAGTTTTGAGGTCAGTCTTGAGCAAGGCTTTGATCCGGTTAATATACTCGTCTATCGCTTTTTTCCATTGTTTAGAATGGGTCAGTTCTGGGTTGTCACCGCTCAGTTGGATGTCTGCGTTGGTACTAATAACTGGCAACTGACGGCTAATCACTGACGCAAAATTCTTGAGTGCCTCGACATTCTGCGGTTCGGCAACCATAAAATTAGCGATCGCACGTTCGGGTGTCTCGCGTTCTGGGTTAAGGTTGTACCATGACACTAACTCCGGCCAACACATTCCCTGCCAGAAACACTCCCAAGCTCGTTCTGACTCGCCTACCTGAAGAAAACGGCATCCGGCTAGCATGAACTGCTCTTCAAATTTGAGCGCCCAGGCTTCGCAAAAGTCGGCTTTGGCAGTATTGCCGATATCGCTATAAAACTGTCTGGCGCGTCTGAGTAAGCCGGAATTGTGGGAGTCTAATCCCTTGGTTTCAAACTCCTGGGCGATCGCGCCTGGGTCATCTTCCCGCAGTTCCCGTACTGTTTTAGGCGTACCGGGTGCGATCGTGCGAACGCTCTCTTCCCAGCGCCCTTTATTTTTAGCAAACTGGAGCATCGCCTGCAATAAGGCTTCATCGCTGGCATAGTCCCACAATTGGCGATCGCCTTTTTCCGAATCTACAACAAACAATCGTTCTGTCGCTCGACTCGCGGCGACATACAGCTTGTTGAAGAAGTATTCAACTTGGACTTTTTGATCGGTACCTTTACCCCTGAGACTCCAGACACTGCGGTTGCAGTCTTCTCCAAATTTGTAGAGGATGACCTTTTTGAACTGCAATCCTTTAGCGGAAATTGCGCTCAAAATATTCTTAATGGGTTGTGGGGTGTTGGTTGTTTGTCCATCTGGATTGCTGGCCGACTGGGGAAAAATTTGCGAGAGTACCTCATCTCCCCGCACATAAGCCGCTTCTTCTCCTTCTTCACACGGCACGATGATAATCGTGTCTCTGATGTAAGCCGCCAGTTCCTGGGGACTAATGTTCTGGTTGAGGATAAATTTCTGAGGTTCGCAGAATTTGCCTTGCTGCCATGCCGTCTGAGGCTGAAGTTCGTGGATGTCAAACAAGACATGACGCCACAACTGAATTAAATTCGTGAATCGAACGATGGGGGGTGTCGAGCGGTAATTAAAGGCGAGTTCCTGGAAATTAATCGCCAGCTTTAATTGTTCTGCTGGATCGAGCGCCGTAATCACTTCCGAATCAAACGCGGCCTGAACGCTAGACCAATGGAAGCCCGTTGGATTTAACGTCTGGAAGGGATCGCCAGCAAAGGCAAAGGGCAGGCTATGAATCGGCTGATATCCCAGATGATATTGGGAGAACATCGACAGCCGCATAATTAACTGTAGCTCTAAGCGAGTAAAGTCTTGAGCTTCATCGCAGAAAATAGCCGTGTATTCGGGACAATAACACTTGAGGTTGAGGACATTGGCAATCAAATCTTGGTCATCCCAGTAGCCTTGCTCGTGGGTGATGCGCTTATACCAGCGTTCCCAAATGGTGTAGTAGATGCCTTGAAATTTCTCAACCGAGATCGTGCGTTCTTTGCGCGGGACTTCCTTCTGGTAATCTTCGGGCGTGATGCTCTCTTCCAGGGAGTACCCCTTGATAAAGCTGCGGATAACGTGCCAGCACATTTCTGGGGAATAGTGTCGCGCTTCCGGTAGGTGCAGTGCAACTTTAGCGAGAGACTCTGACGCGCTTTTTCCTTGGTAGAGTTGTTTGAAGCGATGGAAGGAAATGTATTTTTCTGGATCGAAGCGTACTGGAGTAGTCGATCGCTCTTGTGCGGGTAGCAGGTTAAAAAGAAATTTCTGAAACGGTTGGAAAAAGCGATCGATCTCGAGCATCTCATCCCCTTGATTCCGTTCTACGACGAAGCGGTGATGGGAGGCGAGCAATGTATTCACGCCCTCTTTCGCCACCTCTAACAAGCGCTCGTTGTAGGTAATGAACAGGGGTTCGCCGGGAAGGGGTTCGCTACGACGGCGTCCTAGCTTGTCATAGTACTTGCGATAGCAGTAGTCGGCAAATAGGTAAAGCAGCATGGTAGACTTACCGCTACCGGCTCGCCCGTTGATGAACAAGGGCAGCGAACCTTGACCGGGTGTTGACAGAGAAACCGACTGGAGAATCTGCTCTTCTTCAGGGGAAAGTGCCAAATTTGCCTCGTTCCCCTGCTCGATCGCTAACCAACTTTCTTCATCTGCTAGCAGATAAGAGGGGTACGAGCGTCGGGCATAGGGTGTTAAGTTTTGCAAAGACTCGATTAATTGCGTTTGTGCATCCCCGGCTAAAACATTCGTTGCCCGAGAACCATCAAATAATGCGGTTTTTTTACCCACCTCGATAATTTCTTCACGGGTAGGCTGGCGAGTGAAGGGCGCTAGTAAAAACAAAACGCCCCCAGCGCCAGACTCGGCGGTTCTCAACTCGCTGTAGAGAATGTAGCGATCGTTTAACCCCCCTAACTTGACGTTGAGCAAATCGGGAAATGCTTGGGACTCGATCGCTTGTCCTCTAATCCCCGCGACAATTTGGTAGTACGTTCTCCACTCCTCTTGGATTTCACGGGCTTTAAACCGCCCGATCCATTCCTCGCTTTCATAAATCACCCAATCCTCGCTGATGGTTTCCATCTCCCAGCCTGGCGGTTCTAGCCAAGGACGCAGTTCTGGCGGTAGCTCGGGGAGTTGCTCGACGGGGCGCTGCGTCATTTTTTGTTCGAGGAGCCATTTTCGGATGAGAGCTTTGTCGAGTTGTGGTTCGAGATGAACCTTGCCATACTCGCGAGGCTCTTCCAGAAACTGTTCGTAGTCGTTGTCGCCTCGCTTGAAGATATCGAGCAGGCATAGCACTTGCTCGTCATCAACTCTCATAATGCGCGCAACGAGCCTCTGGTTGAGAATGCGACGCTTCAGATAAGGATAAACTCGTTCAAAACGCGCCTGCACTTCATCGATTCTCTGAGCCTCCAATTCAGCGCATAAATCATCAATACGAGGTTGAATACCGTACCGTTGGGCTTTGTCGTTCAATCCAGAGGTACGATACACGTACATTGCTTAATCTCCGCTCTCTTTCGACAATACGATCGCTATTCCCTCTATTATCTTTGAGGGTAACTTGGTATGACTAGCCAGATGACGCTTATCATAGACTTCAGGCTTGATGCTCTTTTAGTCCCTACTCTCAAGCCTTGCGTTACCGAACAGCAACTATGCGAACTTATTATTGCGGCGAAGTCAGAAAGGAGAATATTGGAGAAACTGTTACCCTGTGTGGATGGGTAGACCGTCGCCGCGACCACGGAGGTGTTATCTTTATTGACTTACGCGATCGCACGGGCACGGTTCAAGTCGTGAGCGACCCTCAGCGCACCCCCGATTCCTATAAGGATGCTGAGTCGCTGCGGAATGAATATGTGGTGAGAATTACAGGTCGAGTCACGGCGCGTCCGGAAGAATCCCTCAATCCCAAACTGCCGACGGGTGAGGTCGAAATCTATGCCGACCAGATCGAATTGCTCAATAGCGTCCGCAAGCAGCTTCCGTTCCAAGTGTCAACTGCGGATACTGAGCCAGTCCGGGAAGACTTGCGGCTGAAGTATCGGTATTTGGACTTAAGACGCGATCGCATGAGCAAAAACATGCAACTGCGCCACCAAGTCGTCAAAGCCATGCGCCGTTACTTGGAAGACGAGCAAGGCTTTCTGGAAGTGGAAACCCCAACGCTCACTCGCTCTACTCCGGAAGGGGCGCGAGACTATCTCGTGCCATCTCGTGCCAATCCGGGCGAATGGTACGCCCTACCGCAATCACCTCAACTGTTTAAACAGTTATTGATGGTATCCGGATTGGATCGATACTATCAGATTGCCCGTTGCTTCCGCGATGAAGACCTCAGAGCGGATCGACAGCCAGAATTTACGCAGTTGGACATGGAAATGAGCTTCATGTCCCAAGAAGAAATTCTCGGGCTAAACGAGGAATTAGTTTGCTACATCTTCAAAACCGTTAAAGGCATCGACTTGCCGCGTCCGTTCCCTCGTCTGACTTATGCCGAAGCCATGGGACGCTACGGCAGCGATAAACCCGATACGCGCTTTGGCTTGGAATTAGTCGATGTGTCGGACGTAGTCAAAGATTCTGGGTTTAAAGTCTTTTCCGGCGCGATCGCATCCGGTGGCATTGTCAAAATCTTACCGATTCCTGGCGGCAATGACGCCATTTCCAACGTGCGGATTAAACCGGGTGGCGACCTCTTCAAAGAAGCCAGCGAAGCCGGTGCTAAAGGTTTAGCCTATATCCGCGTTCGCGAGAATGGTGAAATCGACACAATCGGCGCGATTAAAGATAACCTGACCGAAGACCAGAAACAAGAAATCCTCCGTCGGACAGGCGCAACCGCCGGTCATCTCCTGCTATTTGGTGCAGCGGCAACGGATATCGTCAATAAAACTCTAGACCGACTGCGGCAAGTCATCGGCCGCGAACTCGGACTCATTGACCCCGATAAGAATAACCTGCTCTGGATAACAGACTTCCCCATGTTCGAGTGGAATGCCGATGAGAAGCGCCTAGAGGCGCTGCACCACCCGTTCACGGCACCCCACCCTGACGACATACATGACCTGAAAACTGCACGAGCTCAAGCCTATGACTTGGTGTTTAACGGCTATGAAGTGGGCGGTGGCAGTCTGCGGATTTACCAGCAAGAGATTCAGCAGCAGGTGTTTGAATCGATCGGCTTATCTCCCGAGGAAGCTTACAATAAGTTCGGGTTTTTGCTAGAAGCGTTTGAATATGGCGCACCGCCTCATGGTGGGATTGCATACGGCTTAGACCGCTTAGTCATGCTGTTGGCAGGAGAAGAGTCGATCCGCGATGTAATTGCATTCCCGAAAACACAGCAAGCCCGCTGTCTGTTAACCGATGCCCCAGCCAGCGTCGATCTCAAGCAGCTGAAGGAATTGCACGTTGCTTCGACGTATAAGCCGAAAACACCAGCTAATTCCTAACCTCCAACCCCTTCTATGCTTTACCCATATCTCCTGAAACTCTGTAGGGGCTAAGCATTCGCGTTTTATCTTGTCGGTCGCACCCGAATATTTCTACGCGAATGCTTCGCCCTCAACCTGTGACATCATGCGATCGCGTGAAAGGGCGAAGCATCGGGGAAGAAAAACCTTGGTTTTTGTCTTCTTGCTATCGCCCCAATGCTATCGTCCCTACAGCATTCTGGGACTTATAGGTAAAGCATAGCAAGAGTAGGAGAGAGGTCAAACTGTACCGCATCCAATCGAGAACCAATATATATTATTGGTCTGCAAGCCAAATGCGCGATCGCTTAATCGCTATTACCACTACTCAAGGCATTCAGTTGATTATCAACAGCACCGATATACCCAGCGTCATTCAAAACATCTGGCGATAATCTATTCGCTCGAATAGCGCCTTTAACGACATCTTCTGCACTAATCTCCCCAGAGCGATATGCAGTAATCAGAGTTTGAGCGCTGGGAATACCTTGGTCTTTAAAGTACCCTTGATAAGCTAAACCCACAAGATTGAACGGTTCTGTTTTCTGCTGAGAAGAAGAGGTGTTCAGAACTGGAGGGTTAGAAGGATTCTGACTCGGTGATTCGGCTCGAACAGCTGGCATACTCGCTGCTGCAAGCAGGAAAAATGATAAACTGCCGAATACTATACGTCGCATTGCTATCTTTTTTTTGTAAATGACAACACAAATACTTACTATCAAGTCTGTTGAATAACGTTGTATCAACACGTCACTGCACTAGTTTGAATTAGGCAAATCAAACTGGACTTGATTAGTATTTGTTCATATCAGTTTCTTCACTTTCACGCTTGAGAACGTCTTTCCCTAGAGTGATTGTTAAGTTTTAGCAATAAATGAGAAATCCTCTCGAAGGGTAGAGTCAAAAATAGCTGTAGGCGATACTATAGTGGGTTCATTCCTGTTGGGGCAAAGTAATATCCTCTGCACTAGAAGGTGCTGCATAAAAATTACGAGCGATGCTTCCTAAGGGAAAGCCAGCTAGTAATCCAATAAGTAAGGCAGCACTCGTAATAGCAGCCGTGAGAACTTCACGCATGACCTAAAGACCTCTTGATAGTAGTGACACTTTCAAAAGAATCAAAACTCAGGGGTAACAACGTCTTCCTATCTGCTGATTTTTTCAGTGTGTTCGTACACACAGGAGTAGCTGCTGCCCCTGAATTTAGGACATAGGTTCAGTAATCCTCGGCTTTGTTGTTAAGGCTTAATTAAATGTCCCTCTAACTTGCGATAGTGAGTAATTCGCCTTGCGCGCTCTAAGGGTGGGTAAAGAATCATGGCGGCTAAGGGGAAACTAGTTCCCAAAATAGCGGGCATGACGAACGTATTGATAAACCCCAGCTTCAAACCAATCCCCAAGCTAATCCCTAAGGCCGCTGACAAGAGAGCGACTCCAACAGCTAGAGTTTTACTAAATCCTCGGTTCAAGCAACTTTGGGCAACCCCTTCACCTTCAAAGGCAGCCATAAACACTACGGCATCAACTGCTGCAAAGGCAGCAATTGCTGCATCAGCCGCTCGGAACCGAGCACCGAATCCAGCGACAAACATCGCAGCTACTCCAGCAAAAAATACAGCAGCCACTGAATCCATTGCTTTGAGTCGAACACCAAACCGCTCTCTGAGCTTGCTGACTAACTTAGCAATCGACTCAGAGGTGACTGCTGCGACTACCCCCAATATTGCGACAAATGCTGACACCACGATCGCGATCGCAACCCCAATGTTGCCATTGTGTCGAATAATTCCCTCCCAGGCTGAGGTTTCCACCCAAGTGGCAACGGTAGCGAATAGGATGAGTAAAAATAAAGAAAAATATGGCAGTTTTTTCGTAGCGATCGGAATTGGTGCAGTCTTCACTTTAACGGTGACAACGTGCGTTTCTGGTTGAGAATTGGTGTGAATGACGATCTCCCGCTCAAAGGTTTGGTTGGCGATGAGCCTGCGCGTATCAACCGTAATCTGACATATCGCCTGATTGCTCGAAAACTGAGATTGCTCGAACCAAATCCATTGGTGAGCGTGGGGAGTGTGAGGGGGATCGCTCAGATGGGGGGCAACTTCCCACCGGCTTTCCAGGATTGTATCGGGAACCGCATTCGTAATCGCGATCGTCTGAGTTAATCGTTCGCCGAGCCGTTTCGCCGTAAATTCTAGACAAGATTGACTGAGTTTAATGTCCGGAACCCGGATAACATAAATGGGCTGGAGTGCTTCTAGAGCCGTTGCCGCGTCAGGAAAACGATCTTTGGGTTTGAGTTCGACCATTTTTTGCAGCCACTCAATCCAGCGCAAACTTAGCTTGGGAACCAGATGCTTGAAGTTAATCCGGTAATCCTCATCGATTAAGTTACTGATGGCTGTGGATGGCGTGCCAGTCAGTAAGCAAATTAACGTTGCGCCTAAACCATACAGATCTGAAGCCTCATTGAGCTGCCGATTGAATAGTTGTTCGGGTGCCATAAAGCCGATTGTGCCTTTGGCAACACTGCTCACCGCCATTTCCCCGTCACCAATTCTCGCCAATCCAAAATCGACGAGGAAAACCTTCATGCTGTCATCAACTAGGATATTTTCCGGTTTAATATCCCGATGACTAATGGAGGGAATGCGATTTTGTAGGTAAATCAGAATATTAAGTAAGGAAACTGCAATTTGTTTAATTTCATCTGGATCGAAGCTGCGGGGTACGGCAAGAGAGGGGGCATTTTTATATTCTTGAACCAGGCAAAACCCCTGAGATGTTTGAAAAGACCCCAGGTAACGAGGGATGCCGGGATGATTGAGACCTCGCAAAACCTGAATTTCGCGCTCGATCGCATCATAGTCCGACCACGTCGTACCCCGATGAGCAAACCGAAAATGCTTGATGACAACTGGTACTCCTGCCGCCATCTCTCCTTGACCAAGAGAGGTTGCTAAGTAGGCCACTCTCCCACCGGCGCGATTGTGTCCTAACTCGCGAACAACCCTGAAACCGTAGCTGGACAAGTCTGGAAAATTTCTCATGAGTGTGAGGAGAAAAGCAAGTCTTTATGCAAATCACCCGATTGTTGAGGACTGTCTTATCCTGGTTCCAGAACGTAAAACCGTCTGGAAAACGGCAAACGGGCTTAGCGCATGCTGACCGCGCATTGGGTATGGCGGAGCAACTATTGCATTTATCCACGATACCGTTTTCCTCAAGGAGATGAGGGCGATCGCAAAAAATATAGAGGTTGATCCAGATGGGTCATTACCCTATCCGATTCCTCAGCACATATCGGTTGGCGATGCTTGTTGTGGCGTCGAGCGACTGGCAGTTTAATCGCAAACTCTGCTCCTCGACCAGGAACGGAATGACACTGAATCTGACCTCCGTGTTTCTTTACCACAATTTGGTAGCTAATTGACAATCCCAAGCCCGTTCCCTTCCCTGGTGGTTTCGTCGTAAAAAAGGGGTCGAAGATTCGGGGCAGAACCTCTGAAGCTAAGCCAGAACCATTGTCGGCAATCCGGATAACGACCCAATGCGGTTCATTGACCTGGGTGCGAATGTGAATCGTTGGTAATGGGTAATCGGTTCTCTCCTCTCCATGACCCATGCTTCGTGACTGATTCCCTTCTTCCAAAGCATCGATCGCATTACTGATGATATTCATAAAGACTTGATTGAGCTGACTGGGATAACACTCAACTAGCGGTAGTGAACCATACTCTTGGATAATTTGAATCTCAGGGCGTGAGGGCTGCTGCGCCAGTCGGTGCTTCAAAATCAGCAGTGTACTATCGATGCCTTCATGAATATCCACCTGTTTGCACTCCATTTCATCCAGGCGAGAGAAGTTCCGTAACGATTGGACAATCTCGCTAATTCGCACAGCACCTTCTTTCATCGAAGCGAGAAGTTTGGGGAAATCCTTGGCAATGAACGCTAAGTCCATAGCCTCTATTTGTTCTACTATCTCTGCCACAGGTTCGGGATAGTGCTTGGTATAGAGTTCGACGAGATGCAGCAGGTCTTGGGCATACTCTTTGGCTGGATAAATATTGCCGTAGATGAAGCTGGTCGGATTGTTAATTTCGTGGGCAACTCCCGCAACGAGTTGACCCAAACTCGCCATTTTTTCATTCTGGACTAGCTGAGCTTGGGTACGAGTGAGTTCTTGTAGGGCTTGATTGAGTTGCTCGGCTTTCTCCCGTTCTTGCTTTCCAAGCATTCTCAGCGCTTCTTCTGCTCGCTTGCGCTCGGTGATGTCTTGCCCAATGCCAATGCGCGTACCATCAGAGAGCTGAATATTTGCCCAAGACGTATCGACATCGTTACCATATCGAGTCCTGACTTTGAAGTCCTGCCATGTCCCTGTTGCTTTTTGCATGAAGTCCCAAACTTGGAGGCGATAGTCTGGATCGGGATAGCATTGGCTCATCAGGTCAATGCTCTCTACTTCTGCTAAAGACCAACCCAAAACTCGTTCAAACTCCTGGTTGAGCAATAGGAGCTGACCCGTAGCATCAAACAGACAAATCATCACGGGAATGCGATCGAAGATGGTTTGTAGCAGCCCTTTCTGCTGTCGTAGCTCTTGCTCGATCCGTTGCCGCTCGATCAGTTCGGATTGAACTTGAGCATAGAGTTCTGACTGTTGAACAGCGATCGCAACTTGCGTTGCTAGCTGCTGCAAGAGTTCCGTTTCGTAGGATTGCCATTGCCTTTCGCCTCTACAGTGATGAACAATCAACAAACCCCAAAGCGTTTCACCTTGTAGGATTGGGACGATTAAGTTGGCAGTCACCTGGAACGAGGCAAGTAATTCGACATGGCAAGGTTGTAGATTGGCAGTATGAATATTCGCGATCGCTCTGACTCGACCTTGCTGGTAGAGTTGGGTGTAGTCTTTGCCAAAGCAGGGGTCATGGATAGTTTTATCGAGAACTGTCGTCCAATTGGCTCCTACAGACTCTACGACAACTTCCCCACTCCAGTCTGGATTGAAGCGGTAAATGACCACGCGATCGGTTTGGAGGAACTGCCGAACTTCCGTAACGGTGGTGTTGAGAATTTCATCAAGTTCCAAGGATTGGCGAATCTTCACTAGCATTTCTCCCACCAATCGTTCCCGTTGTTGGGCCGCAATGCGATCGCTAATATCCAGAACCGTCCCGAGTAGTTTGGCGACCTGACCGTCTGCATTAAAAATTGGTTCTCCCTGACTCAAAATGTGTCGAATAGAACCGTCCGAGCGCACAATCCGATACTCCAATTGGCAAGGTTGTCCCTCGATCAGCTGGTTCATCGCTGTGTCCCAAACTGCCCTATCGTCTGGATGAATAGTTTGCCGATGTTCGGAGAAGGTCAGTATAGGTCGATCGGCTGGGATACCGTAAATGCGAAAAACTTCATTAGACCAAGCGACCTGTTCGGTCGCGAAGTCAAATTCCCAACTCCCAGTGCGAGCGACTTTTTGCGCTAGGGCAAAATGGGTTTTTTCCCTCAACAATTCTGCTTCGGCTCGTTGGCGCTCCTGAATTTCAGTTTTTACGGCTTCAAATTCTGCCGCGCTGGGCATGGCTAGGGCGAGCGGCAGTAACGAGACTAACTGGTTCGCGGTATATAGAGAGATGAGAGCCGTAAATGCTTTTACTAAACCGGATAGCCAATAGTCGGGATGCCAAAGCGTCCAAATTTCAAGAATGTGAGTCGTGCCGCAGGAGACGATGAAGCCACCAAACAACAGGAAAATCCAATTGAAGGGTATATCGCGTCTCTTGACAACGAAATACGTTAGCATCAGCGGAATGGAGTAATACGCTAATGCGGTCAACGCATCGGAAATAATATGTAATCCAACTAACTCCGGCTTCCAGAGATAGCAATGTCCGTGGGGAATAAAAAATTCCGCTACTATCATTGTTAATGTTATGTTGTAAAACTTACAAAACAATAGAGGTTTTTCAGGGCACAGACTGCAAGCCAATAGTCTGCCAAGAGAGTTCCGCTACTGGGAAATCTAAATTTTGAGGGTGACTTAAGGGTTTTTTAAAGCTGGATATAAATGATGTTATTAAAAAATTTTAAACCGATCGAGCTGTAGATGCAGGCGCTGAGCGCAGGTACACCCAGTTTGTCACTATTGCAAGTAACAGACAACTGAAGATCGCAAGTTAAGCTTGCAAGTTATTAACTGACCTTTGATCTATCTCTACTCTTGCTCTATCTCTAGAGATAGAACTACTCTACCGCTAGAGATAGAACTGGCAGGAGAACCGCTATCCTAGTATGGAAAGCTGATTTAGTCTAATATTGCTGTTTAACAATCGCAAACTCCAAGATCGAGGGTCTTGGGAGGTTACAACATCAGTGCCCACAGTGCCCACAACAAATCCGTCACCCAAGCGCAAGCGCGGTGTTATCCTAACGATTCAAGGTTGGCAGCGCCTACAAGCTGCTAAGCGTCGGCTGGAAATTCAGGAAAACTCCGGCAATCCCTACACGCTAGAAGAATTAAGCGCTCGGACAAACTTGAGTCCCAATACGCTTGTCAAGATTCAACGCCGCCAGATTGCAGTGGATCGGCATAGTTTAGAGTCCTACTTTAGCGCGTTTCATTTAACCCTCAGCCCCAGCGATCACACTAAGTTTGACTCTGATAAAACAGACAGTCGAACAAGAACTCCACTTAAAGGTCAAGTTCCTTTAGATTCCCCTTTTTATGTCGAACGTTCTCCCATTGAGCAGCTTTGTTACGAAACTATTTTGCAACCGGGAGCGTTAATTCGCATCAAGGCTGCCAAGCAGATGGGGAAGACATCGCTGATGGCAAGAATTCTTCAGGAAGCCAGAATGCAGGGGCTGGAGACAGTTACTTTAAGTTTTCAGCTGGCTGATGCCACCGTTTTCACGGATTTAACTCGCTTTCTCCAGTGGTTCTGTGCCATTGTGACGCGGAGTTTAGGGCTACCGAATCAGCTAGCCGAGTATTGGGATGATGTTTTCGGCAGCAATTATAATTGCACCGATTACTTTGAAAATTATTTGTTAGCGGAAAGCTCAGGTCCAATTATCCTAGCCTTAGATGAAGTGGACGTAGTGTTTAATTATCCGGAAATTGCCACTGATTTTTTTGGCTTGATCCGAGCTTGGTATGAGAAAGCGAAGTATGGTGACGAGCGGAGTAATGTTTGGCAAAAACTACGGCTATTAGTTGTACATTCTACAGAAGTTTATATCCCTCTTAGTATTAATCAATCTCCTTTTAATGTTGGATTATCGGTAGAGTTACCAGAATTAACAACCCTTCAAGTGGAGGATTTAGCCAATCGATACGAACTGAATTGGAAGCGCGACCAAGTCAAACGATTGATGGCGTTGGTGGGAGGAAATCCTTATCTAGTACAGCTGGCATTACAGCATATTAGTAGTGAAGAGATTACCCTTGACCAACTCTTGGAAACCGCATCAGCTGAAGAGGGGATTTACAGCGATTATCTGCGACGGCAATTGTGGAATCTCAAGCAATATCCAGAATTGGTGAATGCATTGGCATGGGTAGTGATGTCACCCACTCCCGTGGAATTAGAACCCCTGCAAGCGTTTAAACTACAAAGTATGGGGCTAGTGCGAGGGCAAGATCGGCGAGTCACACCCAGTTGCGAATTGTATCGTCAATATTTTAGCGATCGCCTCAGCCGATTGCGCTTAAGCTTAATCCAAGAGAGCCGCTTAGCGACAATTGTGTTTACCGATGTGGTCGATTTTGCGGCGAAGATGGAAGCTGACCCAGAACGCACCCAGCATCTAATCTACCAAGACTTTCAGCTTATTACTCAACTATGTCAGCAGTTTGAAGGTCAAGTGCTCAAGTCAATTGGGGATGGCTTAGTGATTTACTTTCCAAATCCGCTCAATGCCGTCAACTGCGCCCAAGAAATTCAACTCGCATTAGGTCAGGCGGCTAAACTCGCCTCAGAACCCGTGCTATCTCATCGAATTGGGATTCATTTTGGAGAAGTGATTTTCAGCTATAGCGATGTTCTCGGTTCTGGAGTGAAAATTGCGGAACGCCTACAAGAGGAAGCGCCTGAGGGAGGAATTTGTATCTCTCATACAGTTTACGATGCCGTCAAAAGTTATATACCGTTAAAACCCATTAACATCGGGCAACGAAAATTAGAGGGAATTGAAGAACCCATATTGCTGTACCAACTGGATTTTGGAGGATAGGTAGCAGTGAGCAGTGAGCAGCGAACAGTGACCAGTGAACAGTGACCAGTGGCCAGTTATCAGCTCAATCATCGTAGGGTGGGCATTGCTGACCGACGATAGAATCAGAGTTTCAAGTTCTCATCGGCAATGCCCACCTACATACGCTACACCTACAAGATTGTTGACAGTGTTGCAAGATAAGACCCTCCAACTAGCGGCGTAGCGCTCGTTACCCATGAAAGAAACATTTCCCTCTTCCCTTCTGCCCTTTGCCCTCTGCCTTCTGCCTTGTGTTTCTTAGGAAACTTGTGAAATATTACCTACAACCTTAACGAATAACAAATAGTTAGAGTTAAAACAGATAGAGAGTTATCGGTGAGTTGTCAACCGATATCCTTAGCACAAAAAAGAATTATTGATGCTCGACAGAGCATAACTGAGCGATCGCATATGGTATCTCGCACTCTAAAATATGCTTACTATCCTGGCTGTGTGGCACAAGGAGCCTGCCGGGAACTTTACCAATCTACGGCAGTACTCACCCAGGCACTCGGTATTGAACTCATTGAACTCAAAAAAGCCTCCTGCTGTGGTTCCGGCACATTTAAAGAAGATTCTCAACTCCTAGAAGACACCGTTAACGCTCGCAACATTGCCTTAGCAGAAGAATTGAATCTGCCCCTGTTGACCCATTGCAGTACCTGTCAGGGAGTACTCGGTCATGTGGATGAGCGATTGAAGAAATTCCAGGAAACAGACCCTGCCTATATCGGTCAAATCAATGGCTTGCTGCAAAAAGAGGGTTGTTCTCCCTACAAAGGGAGTAGCGAAGTCAAGCATTTACTCTGGGCGTTAGTCACTGACTATGGACTAGAAGCCTTACAAGAACGCGTCACCCGCAAGCTAAGCGGGCTAAAGTGTGCCGCGTTTTATGGCTGTTATTTACTTAGGGCACAAGACTCAATTCCCTATGACGACCCCTTCCACCCAGAGTCGATGGAAAACGTATTCCGAACCGTTGGGGCAACACCGATTTATTACCGAGGCCGGACTCAGTGTTGTGGTTGGCCCCTTTCTAGCTATGCCACCAATCAATCATTC
>DATNPC010000850.1:0-9869 GCA_036703375.1 Allocoleopsis sp. | reverse complement strand
GGGCCAGGACGATTACGTGCTGACTTGGCTACCATCGCCTGTCAGCGATTGGGCTTTAATTCCCAACGATGCCAGCCCAGAATTGCAACAACTGTGGCAACTGATCGATCGCACTTTAATCAGCCTCAGGGGAGAACTCGTAAAAACTCCACAAGAATGCAGTTTGCGAATAGAAGACTACTCCCGCCCTTGGGCAATCATCCGACTCCTCCCCGATGCCAGACGATATACAGTCGCGAGATTTCATAATCGTCAAGACGCTGACGATCATCGACGTTTTCTCAGTCGTTTTATACCTGCTGCTAAATTTGAAGTTATCTTTGATGTTCCCAACGAACAACTTTAAGATTCAACTCATCCAGCAGAAGATTAAAACTAGTTCTCTTATACGTGTTGAGCCAATAGCAAAACGCGATCGCTCAAAGGATGGTACCTTTGGCAATCGCGTCTTATGTTGCCAAGAACAATCAAGAAGTACTCAACTTCTTAATGAAACTGTCAGGTAAATATAGCGGTTTTCAATCGAATAGATCCAGGTCTTTTGTCAGGGCCTCGATATCATGCCCTAGAGCGCGTTGTAAAGGTAACTGCAAGCCGCTATATTAACCCGGTTAGGCAAGACTTCAAACTCTTCAGAAGCGATCGCTTTAGCCCAGCTTGCAAAACGCTAAAGCAACCGATGCTAAAAAAGCCCTACAAGGATAATGCTAGTGAGCAGAAATAAAGCCATCATTAAGATTGGGAGCGTCAGATTGACATGGTGATTCTTCTTTGATTCGCTCGGCCAGCTTTCTTCTTCAAAGTGCATCTGTCGAATCACGTTAGAAATTTCTTTCGCATCTTTAACGTGATGTAGAGCTTTTGTTTCTCCGTTAGGATACTTTACAATAAAGTAGGTAGGAACTTTAATATAGTCACCCGTAATATCGGGTGCATCTACGGCAAGCTGTTTAGATTTTTCCTCAATGCTTTGGGGATTTCTGGCAATTCTATCGCCTGGATTGACTGTTAGGTTACTTCCAAATGCTGCATGACTAACCATAAGCAACTCCAGCGTTGCAAAACTTTTATGGGACTTATTTTAGACAAGTCACCTAAAAAAATCATGCTTATTTTGTAAAGGTTTAATGAATGTATTAATACTTTATACTCAACGGAAGTGGAGATTCGACTAGAAATTAAACCTCATGCAATTGGTACACTGCTTTCCTTGATTTTGGGCTAGTAACTTTTAAGTAAGCAGGTGTAAACAAACGTATCGAACTGTTAGCAACAGGCAATCAATAAGTATAAATACTTGGATATTGCAGGAAATTTAGGCTTGTAAACACCGCAACCTATTCCAGTGAAGTGGTTGAAATCAGAAACTAATATCGAACTATAGATTAGTCTTTACAGGGATAGTTGTTCAGTAATAGGTGCCATTTGAGAAGTCACACCCTAAGTGGCACCTAGTACTTCTATTATTGGGCAAGTGTTTCTAGCTCGTAGAGTGCGAAACTTTGTGAAGGAATAGTGGCTTCCTGCTCGCGTATTAGTTCGTCTGGCATAGTAGACCCCGAACCCATCCATCGCTCCTCAGAAGAATCCAGAATCTTTCGCCAGATACCACCCTGAGAAGCGTTGAAGCTAACATCTTTTTCATTGAAATTCATGATGCAGAAGATTTGGCTGCCATCACTCCCTCGACGGAGAAATAGAAGCTTATTGTCCTCAACGGCAGATGCTTCTAGATTTTGCTTATCGAGGTTTTTCAAGGCAGGCATAGTACGACGTAAATGAATTAAGTGCTGATAAAGCTCTAGCAGCACTTTGTGTTTGCCCTCCCGGCGTTTCTCCCATTTCAGTTGAGACTGATGGAACGCATCAAGACCAAACGGATCGATGAACTCTCCTTCTGCATGGAAGTCAGCAAACTCTCTTTTTCTTCCTTGTCTAACTGCCTCAACTAAATCTTGGTCGGTATGACTGACGAAGTAGAGAAAAGGAGAATCTTCCGCATACTCTTCACCCATAAATATCATGGGAATATTGGGAGTAAGCATCATCGCCCCAGCCGCAAGTTTTAAAGCTTCAAACGACACTAGGTGAGTTAAACGTTCACCTAGCATACGATTGCCAACTTGGTCGTGGTTTTGGGTACAAACGACGAATTGATGACCGGGGCGCTCGCTTGCATCACTTCCGTAATGCTTTTTACGATTTAGAGAGTATTGCCAGTCGTAAACAAAGCTTTGTTTATAGGCTTTAGCTAGCTGTTCGACTGTGCCATAATCCTGGTAATATCCCCTCTTTTCTCCTGTGAGCAAGGTGTGAAGGCAGTGGTGGAAATCGTCACTCCACTGGGCATCCATCCCATACCCACCTAACTCCTTCTCGCGAATTACCCGAACATCGTCTAAATCGCTTTCAGCAATCAGATACAGTTTCCTATCAATACGGGTAGACAGGGCTTCAACTTGTTCTGCCATTTCTCGCAAGACGTGTTTGGCCCCCAAATCAAAAATGGCATGGATGGCATCTAAGCGCAGGGCATCAATGTGATAATTCTGAAACCAGTACAGGGCGTTTTCAATAAAATAATTCCGCACCCCATCGCTGTGCTTATCATCAAAGTTCATCGCCATGCCCCAAGGAGTTTTGTACGTCTCCGTAAAGTAGGGGCCAAAGAAACTGGTGTAGTTTCCTTCAGGTCCAAAGTGGTTGTAAACTACATCGAGAATCACGGATAGCCCCTCCCGGTGAGCGGCATCCACGAGTTTTTTCAACCCTTCCGGCCCACCATAGGAATTCTGCACGGCATAGGTATAAGCACCATCGTAACCCCAGTTGCGATCGCCTGGAAATTGAGCGACTGGCATAATCTCGATCGCATTTACTCCAAACTCTCGCAATTCGCTTAAGCGGGGAATCATCGATTCAAACGTTCCTTCTGGAGTGAACGTCCCGACGTGCAATTCATAGATGATCGTTTCCTCTAAAGGAATACCCGACCAACCTGCATCAGTCCAGTTATAACTGCTGTGATCGACCACCTCAGAAGGGCCATGAACATCTTTCGGTTGATACTGAGAAGCGGGATCGGGTCGATCGTCGCCTGCTATGTTGTAAAAATAAAGCGTTCCTGGCTGAATGTTTTCAGCAAGTACCTTAAAGTATCCCTGCTCATCTTTTTGCATGGGGATGAGACGAGGTTCGGGAGAAATAATTTGTACGGCTACCTCATTATGAGCGGGAGCCCAAACAATAAATTCACACCGATTGTTACCTAGATAGTTAGCGCCGACTTTCACCTTTAATACCCTTTATTAGTTCTAGTTTTATTGAGAGCGATCGCCAAGGATTTTATATTTTTTCGAGATAACAACGTTCTCACACAGCTTTGTCCTGCACTTGAAAATTAGCAGCGTCCCAAAAATGTTGCCAATTGTCCATAAACACTTCGAGTCAGGTAAAATATAATCCCTCAGATTAGAGGGTATTGGCTCTAGAAGAGGTGAGAAGTTGAGACAAATTGGTTTAGATTCTCGCTTCTTTAGAGCAGCGAAACATCTCTCTCTTGGAAGAAAGCTGAGCGTTACTTATCAAACTGATTAACCTAGAATTCTACTTGACGAAAAGAAACACCTTAGGGTAGTGGCAGTGATAGTTAAGAGCGCCAATTTTGCAAATTAAAGTAGTTATCCAGGTTACCAAATTTGCAATTAACTCAATATTCCTAAATGCTGATGTCAATTGGAAGGGAAGACAGCAGATTTTTCCTACTCCTGAATTAGCTTACTTTCAAAGGAGTGATGCAACGAGAATTGAATCTCGATGCGTTTGAATCGGGCAATCCTAGGGGTACGGGGTAGCCACAGGGGGATTGCCCCTACTACTAACAACTAACAACTAACCACTAACCACTAACTCTTTTAAGCCGCTTCCTGCCTGACTTGGCGAATCGGCAGTTGAATTAAGAACTCCGTCCCCTCTCCGGGAGTCGAAAAACATTGGAGTTTTCCGCCATGTTTCTCAACGACAATCTGGTAGCTGATCGATAATCCCAAACCCGTACCTTTTCCTGCTGGTTTTGTGGTAAAGAAGGGTGTAAATAGCTGACCGAGTATCTTTGGCGTCATGCCAATCCCGTTGTCTATTATCCGAATTGCCACATTGTCGCTGTCTTGGACTTCTGTCCGAATCCAGATACAAAGCGATCGCTCTTTGTCATCGCTTACCCTAGACTCCTCTAGCGCATCAATCGCATTGCTCAAGAGATTCATAAACACTTGGTTGAGTTGACTGGCATAGCATTCCACTAATGGCAGTTGACCGTATTCTTTGATCGTGCGAATATCGGGACGCCCTCTCTTGGCTATTAGACGATTTTGCAGGAGTAGCAGCGTGCTATCAATGCCTGCGTGTAAATCGACTGGCTTATATTGGGCTTCATCCAAGCGAGAAAAGTTCCTCAAGGATAGAACGATCTGGCGAATGCGATCGGCTCCAAGCTGAATTGAAGATAGCAGCTTTGGTAAATCTTCGACGACAAAATCAAAGTTGATTTCCTCCATCGCCTCTCGAATGGCTAAGGCAGGTTGGGGATGGTGCTGCTGATAGAGATCGATCAGGTAGAGTAAGTCTTCAATGTATTGGTCGGCGTGAGGGAGATTGCCGTAAATGAAGCTCACGGGATTATTGATTTCATGGGCGATCCCAGCGACTAATTGACCCAAGCTAGAAAGCCTTTCGGTTTGAATCAGCTGAGCTTGGGTTTTTTGCAGTTCGTGTAGCGTTTGCCGCAGGGATTCCTCGACTGAGGTGTGCTCCTCAATTTTAATTTGCAACTGCTCGTTGGCTTGCTGGAGTTCCTTGGTTCGCTCCGCTACGCGGATTTCTAGCTGCTCGTTGGCTTGTTGCAGTGCCAACTCAGCTTGCTTGCGTTCGGTAATATCTCGCACGACACAAACAATGCCGCCATCGTCTAACTTCGTGAGTGACAATTCTTGGGGAAAGGTGCTGCCATCGTGTCGTTTGCCAATGGCTTCTCCTCGCCAGTGGCCTTGTTGCTCTAGTGTGAGCAGTACCTCTTGCTCTAGGCGTCCCATTTCATCCGCCCCATAAAGGATAGTCCAGGGTTGACCGAGCAATTCTTCTGGAGAGTCGTAGCCATACATGTTGGCATGAGCGGCGTTCAAGTAGGTCAACTCTCGATCGCGGTTCGCGATTGCCATACCATCGATGGAGGCTTGCATCGCCGCTAAGTGGTTCTGGAGTGCGACTTCTGTCTGTTTGCGCTCGTTGATATTAATCAGCAAACCATCCCAGACAATCTCATTATTGGCTTGCCGTTCGGGTTGAGAGGTAGCTTGAATCCACTGAATTTTTCCCGATGGCAGAAGCAACTGTCCCTCCCAATTCCAAGCTTGTAACGTTTGAGACGAGCGCTCGATCGATAGTTCAAAGCTTTCGCGATGGTCGGGATGAACCAGGTTTTTCAACAGCATGGCATCTTGCTGAAGTGCGGCTGGTTCCACTTCTAGGAGTTTGCGGCAACTGGAACTGACGTAGGTAAAAAATAGGGAACCGTCCGGTTGGATCTGGAACTGACAGATCGTTCCAGGTAGGTTATCTGTCAGCTTTTGGCACCGAGCCTCGCTCTGTTCTAGAGCTTCGACTAACGAGGATGGCTCCGTGAGGTCGCGCACTGACGCGCAATAATAGTCCCAACCATTCACGACAAAACCGTCAATCGTGAGTTCAATGGGAGAGATGCGAGCAGCTTTCGATCGCAGATGCGATCGCACTTTTAAGGAGCCTTCTTGCTGAATCGCTTGTCGGTATGACGTCCAGCTAGCGGCGTCGAGTTCTGGAATAACGTCTTGGATGCTTAGTTTCAGCAGTTCTTTGGCGGAATATCCGACGCAACTACACGCTGTTTTGCTCGCGTACACCAGCCGCCCCTCTGAAGCAAAACAGAAAGCTGCATCCGTCGAGCGATCGCGGATGAACTGAAGCAGCCGATGTAAGGCTTCAGATTCTTGAATTTCACTACTGACTCGGTTCCCATCTACTTGACTGATATCTCGCGGCATGGAGACCATGCTTCTTCTCCCAGGTAACAACATACAACTGGAAATAAGTCAATAGACGCACACCTTTCCCGATTCTACGAAAACAGAAGCTATACGAAAGCCCCATCATTCTAGGGACGGATAATACATCTTATGTAAACTCTGGAGAAGAAAATATGGGTTTTTACTTAACTTGCCGCTGAGTCAGCTTCGGCTGATGACTGTTCAGTACTCGGTAACTCCAAGCAGTAACCTGCTCCATATACCGTCTTGATGTACTTGGGATGGCGGGGATCGGGTTCTAGCTTAGTTCTCAGATGGCGGATATGGACGCGAATCGTCTCAATATCGTCATCGGGATCGTAACCCCAAACCTCCTTGAGAATTTCGCTGGGAGAAACCGTTTGACCGTGGCGCTGAAGCAAGCAGTGCAGTAACTCAAACTCCAAATGAGTAAGCTTAACCGTCTGCTCGAACCAAATGGCCTCAAACCGTTCGGGAACAAGCGTCAAAGGTCCGTAGTTGAGAATCTCCGCATGCTTAGCCGCTTGAGGAATACGATCCGTGCGTCGCAGCAAGGCTCGCACCCGAGCCAGCATTTCTTCGAGTTCAAAGGGTTTGGTCAGGTAATCGTCGGCACCGGCATTGAAGCCTTCTACCTTGTCTTGGGTTTGACCGAGAGCTGTCAACATCAATACCGGAATATCGGCTGTCCGCTCGTCGCGGCGTAGCCGCTGACAGACCGTAAATCCATCCACTTTAGGCAGCATTAAATCAAGCATAATCAGGTCTGGCTGGATTTGCAGGGCGAGAGCCTGACCCTTGATGCCATCCATTGCTTGATTCACTTCGTAACCGGCCATCTCCAAATTGATGGAGACTAATTCTGAAATTGCAGGGTCGTCGTCGATGACGAGTATCCGGGGCATCACTAATGCAGTATTGGCGGAGTTGGCTTGTTAAAGTTCTATAAGAACTGTTAGGTGAGAATAAGAATACTGTACCGATTATAAGCGCTGATTCTAAATTATTCCTAAAGCAAATTGAGATCGAGAGCTTTTTCTTTAGGAAAATCTAGGATTCGCAAGCATTCCAGCCTTTATCCCGCGAATTGGATTTTAGAGGTATTAACCATTGCTGGAATCGCGATCGCGATTGAATTAAGTCACTCAGCGCGAAAACGGGGCAACCGACATTAATGTAAAAATATGTAAAGACTTCAGCCGCTATCGGTGTGAAGCAATTGTGCGGCAGACATGGGTAGGGGAGAGCGAGCTATCCTGCACGCTGGCCGCGAACTTCTACGCGATCGCTGTCCTCGCGTCGTACTCGTCTTTGAAATGCTATGCCTTATCCTTCATTCAGTCCGCCTTGGTGGCTCAAGAACGGTCTCTCGATGACCCTCTACACAGCCTTAGAAGCGTCAAAGACTTGGGAAAAGACCACCACTGCGACAGAACCGTTGTACCAAGAGACAATTTTTTCTGGTGCTGCTGGCGTGCCAATTTTTGGCATTGTCGCCATACCAGAGAATCCCCGTGGCACAATTGTCGGCACCTATGGGATTACAGGGGATTTGGAGAACCAATGGTTTCTCAGACTGCTGGGGCGCAAAGCCTTTGCTCGTGGTTATGCTGTCGTGCTCTTTGACTGGCGCGCTCATGGTAAAACCGCAAAGTTATCTCCGACGTTAACGTCTGATGGCTTGTACGAAGGTGAGGATTTTGTCCGCATTGCGGCGCAGGCTAAGGCAATGGGCTGTCCAGCGCCTTTTTGGTTTACAGGCTTCTCTTTAGGGGGACAACTGGCGCTGTGGGCGGTTAAAGCTGCACAGACGATTGGGAGTTGGGGGCGAGATTTGGGCTTAGTTGAGTCAGAGCTAGGGGGCGCAGCGGTCGTTTGTCCCAGTCTGGATTCCAACCGCTCTCTGAGCTATCTGGTGCAAGCTCCGTTGGGCAGGTATTTGGAAAAAGCGATCGCGCGGCAACTGAAAAAACTGGCTTGGCGGGTTCATGAGGCTTTCCCTGAGTCGATAGACCCAGCCGCGATTGAACGAGCCAATAGTATTTGGGGGTTCGATCGCGAACTCGTGATTGAGAGATTGGGTTTTTCGTCGGTAGAAGAGTACTACGACGCCAGTAGTGGTCTTTACCTGTTACCTCAATTGCAAAAACCGACTTTGATTCTTTACGCTGCCGACGATCCCCTGTTTGACCCAACCATCGTACCTGACTTAAAAGCAGCCTGTGCTGGCAATCGAGCAATCGAATTGGTTCTGACGGCTTATGGGGGTCATGTGGGTTATCTCAGTAGCCCATGGGGTCAACTTCAAGCGCAAGATCCCGATTGTTGGTGGGCGTGGAATCGAGTTTTAGATTGGTGCGATCTCCAAGTGCGCGATCGCATTTCATGGGCTAAGCTCACTCAAGCCGAAGGAACATCGCTCTCCTGTGAGACCTGATTGCTATTTTCCGCTGAAGCGATCGCTCAAGTTATTCTGAGTCTAGTAAAATAGGCAGCGTTACTAAACGTAACACTTTATTAGGCTTTAGCAAAATTTGTTTACTTTCACAGGTACTCTCCTGTGCCACTAAAAACTAGTAGCGAGTAATGACTTAGATGAACTCCAACAATCTTTTGCAACTCCTGCAAACAGGGTTTCGTGTCTCCTTGGGAGCTACGACTTCCCTAGTCGAGACTCTGCAAGACCCTCAAAAGCGAGCAGAAAACTTGGCTCAACTGACAACAGAGCTGAGTCAACGAGTAACTGAGTGGGCCCAAAAAGGAGAGATTACCGAGCAAGAGGCCCGACGATTTGTGGAGGAACTTTTCAGACAGCAACGCAGCGCCGAAAATTCCCCATCAACCGGAACATCCAGCGATACAGTAACAACATCGCCTACAACTCCTGCCTCGCCTAACGTTCAGTTAGAGTTAGAAGAACTCACGGCTCAAATCTCTGCTATCCGAACCGAGTTAGAGAAGCTGCGGGACTCTGAATCGAATAACTAGCTCGACTCCTGCCAATTGTCTGCTCAATACCCTCTAGTAACAGTTGCGGACGCAAGAATCCATCTTTAGAGGGATTTTGAGGGAAGAAAAAGAAAGTAAAAAATAAAAGGTTAAAGATTTTTAAATCTTTAACCTTTTATAGTTGATAGGAAACAAATACTGAACCTTAGCTAATATCAAATCCGAGCTAGCTATCTCTGTTTTTGTGATAACCCCTCCAGCCGCATCATGGCGTCAGCAGAGACGTAAGAGGAGATAACAGAGATAAGACTGAAATTATCGTTTTGTTATTACTTTAAACCAAGCCCCTGATTCTTCCTTACAGTGGGGGCTGACATCCACCCAGGTTAGTTAAGCGATCGCAACTTCCTCGTAGATATTAAACGATCTACTACAATGCTGCTTTGCCATTATTTTGACTTAGCACGTCTCGCTTGGGGTTGCTTTTTATCTGCTTAACTCAAGTATCTCAGTCGTTATCCCATTCTTCAGAGCCAATTAAATCGCCGATCCGATCCCGGAGTAAAAAGTCGCATCGCTCTAGTTCGCATTCGACACATACCCACTCCCGAGCAGGAATATATTGGCACAGAACATAGATAGGTTGCTGGCGACTGATAGCTCCCTTTTCCACCAGGTGACGTGCTTCTTCTTGAATGACATCGATCGAGTAGCGGAGGGAGGTGGTCGCAGGTGGGGAAGTAGATGGCATTGTTTCAACAGTCATGGTAAAGAGCCTGGTAAATAACAGAGCTACGATTAAATATAATCGAGATTCGCTAGCCTGAAAACTTATTTCAT